>CALGHW010000425.1 GCA_937916075.1 uncultured Prevotella sp. | reverse complement strand
CGCGACCTGAGCGACTATATCCAGCAGGAGAAAAGCGGATTTGGCCGGGGCGGCATGACGGCCAAGTGCAACATAGCCCGCCGGGTGGCCGACGAGGGCATCAAGGTGGTCATCGCCAACGGCAAGCGCGACGATATCCTGATTCACCTGCTCAGCCATACACCGGGTACGCCCCACACGGAGTTTACGCCGCGCCCGGAAGCCACTTCGACCATGAAGAAATGGATAGCTCACAGCGGGAGCTTTGCCAAGGGGAGAATATGTGTCAACCGCAAGGCGGCCGATGCCCTGTGTGGCAACCGGGCCGTGAGCCTGCTGCTGGTGGGCGTGACAGCCATCGAGGGCGATTTTGAGGAGGGCGACATCGTGACCGTCACCACCGACGACGGCCGCCCCATCGGCATCGGCCGGAGTGCCTATGACAGCGACGAGGCCCGGCGGCTCATCGGCCGGCACGACGTGAAGCCCATCATCCATTATGACTACCTGGTATTGGGATAGACCCGCTTGATGGGCTTATGGCAACAGCAGGTAGATTTTGATTTCTTCATTTTTAGTTTCCAACTTTTAATACTAAACTTCCATGACGTTTGATTTCGGAAAAGTAAAGACAGCAAGTCGTTGGGTGGCATCGCTCACCGACGACAAGCGCAACGAGATATTGAGAGACGTGGCCGCCGCCATCGTTGAGCGGCAAGACACCCTGCTTCAGGCCAATGCGGAGGATCTGGCCCGGATGGACCCCGCCAATCCGCTCTATGACCGGCTGCAGCTCACCCCCAAGCGGCTGGCCGACATCGCGAACGACATGCGCAATGTGAGCACCCTGCCGTCGCCCTTGGGGCATGTGACAAAGCAGAAAACGTTGCCCAACGGCCTGCGCCTTTGCCGCGTCAGTGTGCCCTTCGGCGTGATAGGCATGATTTATGAGGCGCGCCCCAATGTCACCTTCGATGTGTTCTCGCTCTGTTTCAAGAGTGGCAACGCCTGTGTCCTGAAGGGCGGGCGCGACGCCGACTGTTCCAACCGGGCCGCCGTAAATCTGATTCACGACGTGCTCCGCCGCCATCAGGTGTCTGTCGATGTGGTGGCCCTGTTGCCCGCTACCCATGAGGCCACGGCCCAGTTGCTCAATGCCGTGGGCTACATAGACCTGTGCATTCCCCGTGGCGGGCGCAAGCTGATTGATTTTGTGAGAGACACGGCCCGTGTACCCGTCATCGAGACGGGAGCCGGCGTGGTGGACACCTACTTCGACAAGGACGGTGACGTGGACATGGGAAGCCGCATCGTCAACAATGCCAAGACCCGGCGCGTGAGCGTGTGCAATGCGCTCGACTGCCTGATTGTCCACCAAGACCGCTTGGCCGACCTGCCGCTGCTCTGTGGACCGCTGGCCGACAGCCATGTCGTAATCTATGCAGATGCGCCGGCCTATGAGGCACTCCGTGGACATTATCCCGACACACTGCTGGAGCACGCCACGGCCGACAGCTTCGGCACAGAGTTTATGGACTATAAGATGGCCGTCCGCACGGTGGCCA
>CALGHW010000424.1 GCA_937916075.1 uncultured Prevotella sp. | reverse complement strand
CACGGGCCGAGAATTCGGGCTGTTTCAGCTTCTCGTTACATTCGTCGTATATCTCGCGGGCCGTCTTGGGACTAAGCTGCTTGGTGATGCCGAAGGCGGTCTTCAGCTCCAGGTGGGTCCAGTGATAGAGCGGATTGCGGAAGGTATAGGGCACGGTCTCTGCCCATTTCTCAAACTTCTCCCAGTCGGATGTGTCCTTGCCGGTGCAGTACTTCTCGTCCACACCGTTGGTGCGCATGGCACGCCACTTATAGTGGTCGCCACCGAGCCACAGCTCGGTGATGCTTTTGAACTTATGGTCGTTGGCCACCATCTCGGGAATCAGGTGACAGTGATAGTCGATGATAGGCATCTTAGCCGCATGGTTGTGGAAAAGGTCCTGGGCAACTTCCGTCTCAAGCAGGAAGTTCTCGTCATTGAATTGTTTCATAATTTAGATATTACGTTATTTGTTTTTAATGATTTTGACCGTAGGTTATATAAATAAGGTGCAAAGACACTTCCGTCCCGTGGCGGCAAATATCTCACCCCTATTCTCTGCAAAAATAAGAAATATATTCCGTAATCTCAAAAAGTTTAAGTATTTTTGCATCAAAAATTAACGTAAACGATGACGTACGCCAATAATGTATTGCTGATTTACACCGGTGGAACAATCGGCATGAACCGTAATCCACGCACTGGGGCCCTCGAACCGTTTAATTTTGAGCACTTGCTCAGCAAGGTTCCTGAGCTCAACCAGTTTCCCACCAACATCTCCACCTACCAGTTTAATCCACCGATAGACAGCAGCGACATGTCACCCAAGCTATGGATTGACCTCACCCACATCATCGCCAACAACTACAACCAATATGACGGCTTTGTCATCCTGCATGGCACGGACACGATGGCCTATACGGCGTCGGCTTTGAGTTATATGCTGGAAAACCTCACCAAGCCGGTCATTCTCACAGGCAGCCAGTTGCCCATCGGGCAGTTGCGCACCGACGGCAAGGAGAATCTCATCACCAGCATAGAGATTGCCTCGGCCAAGCACCATGACGGCACAGCCCTGGTACCCGAGGTGGGCATCTACTTCAACGGACATCTGATGCGGGGCAACCGCACCACCAAACAGAGCGCCGACAACTTCAACGCCTTCGAGAGCTTCAACTTTGAGCATCTGGCCGACGCAGGGGTCAACATTACTTATCATGAAGACCGTATCCTGAAGCCTGACTACAACAAGCCGATGACGCCCCACTTCCAGCTTGACAACAATGTCATCGTCTTCACCATTTTCCCCGGCATACGCGAGGAGGTGGTGCGCCAGATATTCGAGATTCCGCAGTTGCGCTCTGTCGTGATGCGCACCTACGGCAGCGGCAACGCTCCTCAGGAGGCTTGGCTTATCAAGGCCTTACGTGACGCCACCAACGAGGGCAAGGTGATTGTCAACGTGAGCCAGTGTATGGCCGGCTGCGTGGAGATGGGGCGCTCGTTGAAGTATTTCTTCCCTTTGTATTCCCAGGCGAGCGGGGTGGGGCGGTAGGGTGCGCCAT
>CALGHW010000423.1 GCA_937916075.1 uncultured Prevotella sp. | reverse complement strand
GTTAACATCACGCCCGACGAGACACAGCTCAGCGGCGTGGACCATGTGTCAGTGGCCCAGACATCCAACACCTCTATCAACGCCACCTGGGAGGCACCTGCCGACCACGACAAGGTGCAGGTGCAGTATTGCTACGGCAACGCCTCTACCCAGGGTGTCACGGCTCCCGACAACACTATCATGGTATGTGCGCTCTATCCGGCGAAGACCTTCCGCGGACGTGACGGCTACCTGATTCGTTCGGCCCGCTTCTATCCGCTGTCAGACGCTACCTACACCGTATATATCTACAAGAACGACGTGGTGGTAAGCCAGACAGAGGTGGACAACTACACCCTCAACCAGTGGAACGAGGTGGCGCTCTCTGAGCCTGTTGTCATCGACTCCAAGGCTTCCTATCGCCTTGTTATCGACTGCTATGACGTGGCTCAGGATGAGCCGAGCATCGCTGTGGACAACAACAACCCTGTGGAGAGCTATTCTGACCTCTACTCCATTGACAACGGTGAGTCATGGAACCCGCTGTCATCGGCTGCCGTATGGGCCAACTGGATGATTGGCATCAACATCGAGAATCCCAACGGAACGGCACTGCCTGTAAGTGGCTATGACGTGACTATCGACGGAGTGAAGAAGAATACCGAGATGCTCACCACCACCTCTTTTGCCTATGACTTTGGCAGGGAGGACGCGCAGGAGCACACCATCCAGGTGGATGCTTACTATACCGTCAAGCCTACCAGCGTGAGCGGTGGCGTCACGCGCTTCTATATTGGCGCGGCTGGCATCAGCACGGGCACGATTGACCGCATCGAGGTGCGTCAGGGTGACAATGAAATCACCGTAGCCGGCGACCATGTCACTTCCGTAGACCTCATCTCTGCCGCCGGTGCCACTGTAGCTTCGGCCAAGGGCAACACGGTTTCCGTCAACGGTGTCAACGCAGGTGTCTATATCGTGAAAGCCGTGGTCAACGGCGAGACCATCACCCGCAAGGTATTGATTGAGAAATAAGTTTTGTGTGCGTGTCGGTCCGTGTGCCGGCACGCTTACTATAAAAAGGAAGAGGGCGCGCCAACAGTCTGTCTGTGACTGCTGGCGCGCCCTCTTCCTTTTTTGGGGAAACGCTGTGAAACAGTTTTTCCCGGCTTGTGGGTTATATTTCCAGTAAGGGATATCTTTGCTTCAGCTCCTCCATCTTCTGCCGGGTGCGCTCCATAAATGCTTTGTAGGCTTCCGCCTCGGGGTGGAAAGGCTTGTGGCCCAAGGCCTCCTTGATGGGGCGCCATTCCGCAAGGAAGCGCTTGGCGGCCTCACTGAAATACACTTCAGAGAAGCGTTGCCAGATATACTCCACGGCTTGGCTGGAGGGATGGAGCATATCTTCGCGGTAGAAGCGGTAGTCGCGCAGCTCGTCGTTGACAATCTCATAGGCCGGGAAGTAGGAGCAGCGGTCGTTGGCCTTTACCAGCCGGTCGGCCGCCAGAAGAAGCGTGGCCTTGGAGAGTTGGCTGCCGTGGTAGCCATACTTGGCGTAGCGGATGGGACTGACCGTCACCACCACCTGTACCTCAGGGTTGCGGGCGGCCAGGATGTCCACGGCGCGCTGGAGATAGTCCAGACAGGTCTCCACCGACAGCTCTTCCTCCTGAAAGAGCCGTTGCGGCCTCTTCAGGCAGTTGTCCACAATCTCGCCCGTTTCCTTCAACCGGTACACATGATTGGTGCCCAGGGTGAACAGGGCCACTCGGGGGGCCTCGTCACACCGCTCCACGGTGTGCAGGATGCTGCAGGGGTTGTACATCACACCGAAGGGATTGACCGTGGCCCGGAATTTCTCTTCCACAAACCGCCGGCCGATGTTGTCGGCAAAGCACGAACCCACAAACAGCATCCGCTCTTGCGGGCCGATGCTGAACGTGGGTTCGGGTATGTTTACAATGGTTCTGAAATCCATGCTGCTCGTTGTCTTTCTTTTAGCTCCTGCTCACCTGCAGGCCCGTCTTGCTCAGGCTCATGTCCACAAAGCGGGCGTTGGCGTTCTGCCGGTTGGCATTGAGAATCTGCTTGATGCGGGCTGCCGCCTCGGGGTCTTTGGCCACCATATAGAGGTAGCCGCCGCCACCGGCCCCCGGCAACTTGTAGCCCAGGCACAGGTCGTCTATCAGTCGGGTGAGGGCCGCCACGGCCTCGGGGTTGGTGCCGCTGTCAAGTGCCTGATTCTGTCGCCAGGTCTCCCTGACGAGGAGCCCCATCTGTCGGAAGTCCTGTCGCTGGATAGCCTCATACATGTCGAGCGTGTGGGCCTTCATGCGGCGGAGCAATCGCAACTGGTCGCCCTCGTTGAGGAACATCCTGCGCACAATTTCGGCCAGGATATGTTTGGCCGTGCGGGTGATGCCGGTGTAGTAAAGCAGGTGACACTGGGCGTATTCGGGCTGCGTGTAGATGCCGTCGGGCAACCAGCGCACCAGTGGGTTCTGCTCGAAGCCGCGTCGGGTCTGCAACAGTTTCACACCGCCCAGCACACCGCCATACTGGTCCTGCCATCCGCCGCCGGTGGTGAGGAGCTGTTCGAGGATAAGCGTGCGCTTGCCTATCTCGTTCTTGTCCCAGGCCAGGGAGCAGAAGTCGTTGACGGCACCCAGCACGGTGGCGGCCAGGATGCTGCTGGTGCCCAGACCGCTGCCGGCCGGAATGGCCGAGAGCAGGGTCAGCTCGATGCCGCAGCCAAAGCTCTTCAGTTGGTCTTGCAGTGTGGCATAGCGCTCCTGGCTGAATCCGGGTTGGAATCCGGCCAGGACGAGTGCCGCCTTAGGGATGGAGAACGGGCTGCCCACATGCATGAAGTCGGCCAGTTGCTC
>CALGHW010000422.1 GCA_937916075.1 uncultured Prevotella sp. | reverse complement strand
TGCTCTTCCGATCTGGTGATGGACGCACAGTAGTTGGCCAGGCTCGTCTCGTCGTTCTTATAGATAAAATGGTGGTTGAGCAAGTCGAGATACTTGTCGGAGAGGTCTCGTCCGTACATCTGCTTGATACGGTCGGTGAGCAACCGGCGGTTAAGCCGGATGAAGCTTGACTTGGGCAGCTCGCCTATCAAGGTGGCGATGTTCTTGTGCTCCACGTTGGCATTGGCGTCATATTTTGAGCCTGTGGCCGCATTGCTGGCCTCGCAGTAGTCGGCCAGGAACTTCAGCTTTTCCATCGTCTCGCGGTCTTCCTGCTGTCGCTGGCGGTAGAGCATGAACGACTTGGCCACCTTGTAGAATCCCTCTTTCATCAGGGCTTCCTCCACCTGGTTCTGAATCTCTTCCACCTTGATTCCCTCATGGATTTCAAGATGGCCCAGAATCTTGGATATGCAACTGAGGTCAACAGGCTCGTTCACGGAATTGAAGGCCTTGATGACTGCGTTCATGATTTTGTCAAGCGAAAAGCGGTCTTTCGAACCGTCTCTCTTGGTGATAGAAAAGCTTTTATTTTCCATTTTGAATTTTCTTTTTCGGATAACTTTTTTGTTTTTGTCTTTTGGAAAGTTTTCCGTTTTGGTTTACTTTATTAGATTTTAAAGATGTGATGTTTTCCGCTTCCCTCTCTTGAAAGCAAGTGCAAAGGTACAATAAAATCCGATACAACGTACCGGATTTCATTGAAAAAAAGGGTCTCAAAAAAAAGTTTTCCTAAAGCTTGACAGTGCTTATATCCACCAATCCATTGACTATTGCGTAAATGGTCAGCCCTGCCGAACTGTGTATCTGCAACTTACGGGCGATGTTGCGGCGGTGGGTAATCACGGTGTTGATGGAGATGAACAGATGGTCGGCGATTTCCTTGTTTGACATGCCTTGCACCAAGGCCACGATGACATCCTTTTCGCGGTCGGACAGCATGTCGCCATTGTCTGTCCCGCTCTTGAAGACCATGGTCGAGATGTTCTTGGTCACGGTGTCCTGCTTGGACCGGTGCTCCAGCCGGCGTATGGCCGGTACGAATATTTTGTCCTCTACCAGAGTGTGCAGCCGGAGCCATTCTTCATGGTTGTAGATACCATAGAGGGTGGCGGTGAGCTTGTTGTTGTGTTGCTGGTCGCCAGGCATATACTTGATAATCACGTTTTTCAGTTCCGTGAGCTTCTTGTCGGTCTGGTAATGGTGCTTGGAGAAAGTCTCGATATTGTAGTCGCCCACGGCTTTGCCGGCCAGCAAGGCTTCCACATAAGGGAAGAGCGACTTCTCTTCATACATCATGTGCTTCTTGATTTCGCGTGAATACTCGTCGTAGAACTTCATGATCAGCTCGCCCAGCCGTTCGTCGGTGTTCACCGCATCTTCCAGTTGCTTGCGTATCATCGGCAATTGGAAGTCGAGATAGTAAACGTGGCTTGCTTCCAGGTAATGCATCAGCGTGGGGACCGACAGTTGGTTGTCGTCCTCAAAGTCGGAATAGCCGTTGATGGTAAAGTTAACCACGGTCAAGAAGGTATAGGTGTCAACACCGTTGTCCTCGCAGGTCTCTCTTACGGTTTTGTCTCCAAAACCAAAGTTGATGCCGAAACTGCCAAGCGACTGCAACACATTGTAGTTGTCCTTGATGAGCGAAATCATCTTGTCGTCGGCTTCATACATCTTCTGATTCTTCATCTTACTACCTATTTATTGTTATCTTGGGTGCAAAGATACTTATTTATGATGATTTATGCAATAACTATTTTTAGGTATTTGCCTTACACATTGGCATATGAGTGGAGTCCTGGCAGGAAGTAGTTGACGCCAAAGTAGGTCATCAGCACCACGAGGAATGACAGCAATATATATATATGTATGTGGAGGGGCTTCTGCATCCAGCGGATACTGCCGTGGAGTGGGGCGGCGTAGACCATCATGGTGATGAGGGCCCACACTTCCTTGGAGTCCCATCCCCAGTAGCGTCCCCAGCTGACGTTGGCCCATACGGCGCCTATGAAGATGCCTGTCGTGAGCAGAAAGACAGCGGGATAGAGCAGCATTTGGGAGAAGGCGGCCAAGGACGCGGAGCGTTCCTCATGGTGTCGGCTGTGCTCCACAAGGCCTTGCAGACTGGTCAGGGCCATCAAGGCAAAGAGCGAATAGGCAAACATGATGACCATCACATGGAGTGACAGCAGGGGTGACTGGAGCACGGGCATGAGTTGCGTGATTTGCGGGTTGCCGCCGTTGATCATGGATACCAGCAGGGCAAAGGCCGACAGCAACGGACCGAAGCGGAGCACCATTTTGAACTTGTGTTGCAGCAGCAGCGTGAGCAGCAAGATGGTCCATGCCATAAACTGCATGGTCTCATAGCCGTTGGACATGGGCAGGTGGCCCGACACATACCAGCGCAAGGCCAGCAACACCGTCGTGATGGTGCGCTCCGTGCGCCTGCTCGTCAGCGA
>CALGHW010000421.1 GCA_937916075.1 uncultured Prevotella sp. | reverse complement strand
TGATTATATATCCTTGGGTCTGCGTTCCAGAAGCACCACGTTCTCCACATGGGGTGTATGGGGGAACATGTCCACCGGCTGGACAGCCTTCACCCGATAGTCGGCATCCAGCAAGGCCAAGTCGCGGGCCTGGGTGGCAGGGTTGCAGCTCACATAGACAATACGATCGGGAGCGGTGCGCAGAATGGTCTGCACCACGTCAGGATGCATGCCGGCCCGGGGTGGGTCGGTGATGACCACATCGGGACGACCATGGCTGGCGATAAACTCGTCGTTGAGGATGTCCTTCATGTCGCCGGCATAAAATTCAGTATTGGCCAGGCCGTTGAGTCCGGTGTTGACCTTGGCGTCCTCGATGGCCTCGGGCACATACTCAATGCCGATGACATGGCGGGCCTGCTTGGCCACGAAGTTGGCGATAGTGCCAGTACCGGTGTAAAGGTCGTACACCAGTTCGCGACCCGTCAGGGCGGCAAACTCACGGGCCACACAGTACAGATGGTAGGCCTGCTCGGTATTAGTCTGGTAGAAGCTCTTCGGCCCCACCTTGAAGCGCAGGTCTTCCATGGTCTCGAAGATATGGTCGGCCCCCTTGAACACTTGCACGTCCTGGTCGCCAATCGTGTCATTGCACTTCTGATTGTCCACATACAGGAGTGACGTGATTTGCGGGAACTTGTCGGCCACATGCTGCAAGAGCGCCTTGGCACGCTCGTCGTCGCCCTCCTCGTCATAATGAAACTGGATGATGACCATCCACTCACCCGTGTTGGAATTGCGGATGATGACATCGCGCAACAGTCCGTGCTGCTCGCGCAAGTCGAAGAAGGGGATGTGGTGCGCAAGGGCATAGTCACGTATGTCATTGCGTATCTGGTTGTGCAGGTCGTCCATGAGCCAGCACTTCTCAATGGGCAGTATCTTGTCGAAAGCACCCGTGATATGGAATCCGAGGGCGTTCATATTGTCGAAATCCTCACCCGATGCGATTTGCTCCTTGGTGAGCCACCGCTTATTGCTGGCGCCAAACTCCAATTTATTGCGGTATTCGAAAGTCTTCACCGACCCCATGATGGGCCTGAATTCGGGCAGTTCCACCTTACCTATACGCACCAACTGGTCGCGCACTTGCTTCTGCTTGGCCTTGAGCTGCTCCTCATAAGGCAGATTTTGCCACTTGCAGCCGCCACAGACGCCAAAGTGCTGGCACATCGGCTGTATTCGAATTTTGCTGTATTCCACAAAGCGTATCACTTCCGCCTCACAATAGCTGTGTTTTTTCTTCTTCACCTGGAGGTCTACAATATCACCCGGCACCGTGAAGGGCACAAAGACCACAAGGTCGTTCACCCGGGCCAGCGACTTGCCTTCTGCGGCCACATCCGTGATGAGCACGTTCTCCAATATCGGTAACGGTTTCTTTTTTCTACTCATATTATTATATATACTAATCTTTATCGAGGTGCAAAATTACAAATATTAACCGAAGAAATGACTTATATTTGCATATACAAATCTTAAATACTAAATGTTAATCGTAAATATAAGCTAACTTATGAGTGAAAAAAGAGTTTATACCTTCGGTAACGGAAAAGCTGAAGGAAAAGCAGACATGAGAAATCTGCTGGGAGGCAAAGGAGCCAACTTGGCTGAGATGAACCTCATCGGTGTGCCTGTACCCCCAGGATTCACTATTACTACTGACGTATGTAATGAATATTTTGAAAAAGGCAAGGCCGACGTTGTAGCCTTGCTGAAAGAAGATGTGGCCAAGTCTGTGGCCCACATCGAGAACCTCATGAACAGCAAGTTTGGCGATGTAGAGAATCCGCTGCTCGTCAGTGTTCGCTCCGGCGCGCGCGCCTCGATGCCCGGCATGATGGACACCATCCTCAACTTGGGTCTGAACGACAAGGTGGTGGAAGGACTGGCCAAGAAAACCGGTAACGAGCGTTTTGCCTACGACAGCTACCGCCGCTTCGTACAAATGTATGGCGACGTGGTGCTGGGCATGAAACCCGTCAACAAGGAAGACATCGCCCCCTTTGAGGCTATCATACAGAAGGTGAAAGCACAGCGTGGCATCACCCTCGACAACGAGATGAACGTGGATGAGCTGAAGCAGCTCGTGACCCTATTCAAGGCCGCCATCAAGGAACAGACCGGCAAGGA
>CALGHW010000420.1 GCA_937916075.1 uncultured Prevotella sp. | reverse complement strand
TGTCTATCCCAAACTGCCCGCCACAGGAAAGTATGCCACCATCTATGAGTTCAGCGCCGACGGAACAGGAGCGCAGCTCGATTATGATGTCAGCGACCCGAAGAATAATTATTCGTGTGTGACGTTCAGTTGGGTGGTCAACGGACAAACCATTTCCGTGAGCTATAATGCCAATGAGGTGAGTCTGACCAGTGCCAGCTTTGACAATTACATCCTGACCAGTACCCAGTTTAAGGGCCAGATGGCCGTGAGCGGCTTTGCCTCTTATCCCTTCAACTACGGCAAGACGAGCGGTTTTGACTGGAGTCCTTACCTGAATGTGACACAGACTCGCACAGGCCGGGATTTGGGCCGACTGATGTTCCAGTTGCGTGACAGCAAGAGGAAGGCTGTAAGAATGGGAAGCTTCAAGTAATATCCTTGCAGCAAGGCCATTCTATCTGAAAAGGAGAAGCGGGAAGAGAGCCATTTGGTTTTCTTCCCGCTTTCTTTTATAGTGGATTCCGTGAACTACCACTTTTATCTCATGATGAGCTTGCCGCCTTGGATATAAAGTCCTTTCCGGGGTGCTTGGTTGAGCCGGACTCCCTCCAGGGAATAGATAGCGTTGTCTTGTTTGGCAGGGCCGGAAAGGGTGCTGATACCCGTGGTGATACCGAAATAGCTATCCAGAAGGTCGTATTGGCGGGAATACCACTCCTCGATATAGCCCACCTCCTTGGCCAAATCGTCCACATACAGGGGCTTTTGCTTCTGCGCATTGAAGTGTTCGGTCATCCGTTGCCAGGCGCCGCTGTTGAGGAAGAGGTCACGGTAGGCCTCCAGGCGCTTGTTGATGCTTTCTTTGGAGTAAACGCCTGTGCGCAGCTCTGCCCAGCGTTTCTTCAGCAGCGCCACGTATTCGGGCTGCCCCTGACAGGCGCTGAACGGATAGCATCCGCCATTTTTCACGATATCATTCGGTGTCCAGTCTGTATATCCGCTGCCACCGAACGCACTGCCATTATACTTGCCGCCAAGCGCACAGTCGAGGTCCCAAGGCGACACCACGCACCTGCGTCGGTCGGCTTCCGTCGGGTCGGCGTCGTCGATGTCCTTTTGGATGTTTCTGATGGAGAAGAAGTGGTTTTTATTGCCCCAGTTGTCGGCAATGGCGAACGCCATGATGTGCAGCTGGTAGTCCACTAAATTGTCCAAAAAGAAGTATTTCTTCACGTCGCTGAAGGTGGTATGGTTGTCGTAGAGGTCGATGAGCGGGCTCCAAGCCTCTTGGCACTCATGGTCTTCGGGCTCCTTCAGCTCCCAGGCGTTGTGCCAGGAGATGGTACCCACCTTCCAGTCGTCGGTGAAGTTTCTCTCATTTTGATTGGCAATATCCTCCGTTCCACTCTTGTAGAGCACGCCGCGCACCACGCCTTTCTTGTCGTCATACTTCTTCAGATTGAGCAACTTGCGGTTGATGTGATCGCTCAGACAGTATATTCCCTTATACTCACCGTTGATATACATCTCGACAAATCGTCCCTCACTGCCGCTTCTGCCCCCGAAGTCGGTGTCGTATGGCAGGTGGGCATATTCATTCCACACGTCCATCGCAACGCGGTTGCGCATGCAGACACGGTCGATGGCCATGGCGTCAAGAATCCACTTGGAGATGGAGCGCATACCGAGCAGCATGGAGTCTTGCGACGCCGAATAGTCATCGGTGCGCAGCTTCATGTTGAGCGAGGGCTTCATCAGGTATTGGCGTGCCGTGGCTCCACGGGTGCGGAATTTGGCCTTCAGGTCCACTTCTTTGCCGCTTTCGTCGGTCAGCTGCATGGTGCCGTTGGTA
>CALGHW010000419.1 GCA_937916075.1 uncultured Prevotella sp. | reverse complement strand
GTGTCGGTGTGCGTATCTTCCTGCCAATGGTTGGCTTGATGGGTATCGACTGGGCCTATGGCTTCGACAAGGCCCTCTCCACAGGCACCAAGGGTGGTAGCCAGTTCCACTTCATCCTCGGTCAGGAGTTCTAAATGTCATATAAAAAATCATTCATGGAGGAATAAAAAGATGAAAAAGATTCTTTTGATGATGATGGTGATGCTGGGGTCGGTACTGACCGCCAGCGCCCAGAAATTCGCACTGGTCGATATGGACTATATCCTCAAGAGCATACCGGCCTATGAGCGGGCCAACGAGCAGCTCAATCAGGTGTCGAAGAAGTGGCAGGCAGAGGTAGACGCCCTGTCTACCGAGGCACAGACCATGTATAAGACCTATCAGAACGAGGTGGTGTTTCTCTCGCAAGAGCAGAAGAAGACCCGTCAGGACGCTATCATGGAAAAGGAGAAGCAGGCGGCCGAACTGAAGAAGAAATACTTCGGCCCGGAGGGCGAGCTCTATAAGAAGCGCACCAGCCTGATGACCCCTATCCAGGAAGAGATATACAATGCCGTGAAGGACATTGCCGACCTGCGCGGCTACCAGCTGATAGTAGACCGGGCCAGCGACGCAGGCATCATCTTCGGCAGTCCTAAGATAGACATCAGCGACGAGGTGCTCCAGAAGTTGGGCTATGCCCACTGACAAGAAAATATTCATAACAAACAATAATAACAGAAAGAAATGAAAAAGTTACTTTTAATGCTTTTGATGTTCGCGCCTCTGGCCACATTCGCCCAGAAGTTTGGACATGTTAATTCACAGGAAATCATGCAGGCCATGCCTGAGTTTACCAAGGCAAAGACCGAGATTGACGCCTTGCAGAAACAGTATGAGGCCGACCTCAAGAGTATGCAGGACGAGCTGACCAAAAAGAGCCAGGACTATGAGAAGGCCAAGGCCACATTGCCCGACAACATCAAGCAGCGCCGTGAGCAGGAGATGCAGGACATGTATCAGAAGATACAGCAGAGCTATCAGGACAACCAGCAGGCGTTGGCCAAGGCTTCACAGGACAAGATGCAGGTCATCCAGACCAAGCTTGTGGATGCTATCAAGGCTGTGGGTCAGGCCGGTGGCTATGTGTACATCATGGATGGGGCCAGCGGCATCCCCTACATCAGCACCACGCTCAGCACAGACGTCACCACACAGGTGAAGGCAAAGCTTGGCCTGAAATAGTATAAATCCATCCAGAGGCAGCCTGGTCTTGGCTTGTCGTCCCCATGGGGACCGACGCGCGGGGACGGTTGCCTCTTTTGCTTTCGAGGGGATAGGCCGTGGCCTGTCGCCTGAACATGACCATCCAACCTAATCTTTCTTTAAAAAAATCGTTCTTATGAGACACAGTTTACTCTTTCTCCTTTCATTGGCCACGCTCAGCCTGTCGGCCCAGACATCAGAGACAACTCCGCAGGCGGGCGCGGCTCGTCCGGCAACCCAGACCCAGCCGGTTGGCACCGGCAGTTTTACCTTCGGAGTGTTGAGCTACAGTGAGGCGCTCCGGGCCATGCCTGAGTATGCCACAGTGCAGCGGCAGATGGCCGAGCTGAAAGCCAAATATGACGCCGAGGCCAAGCGGGCGGAAGACGATTTCAACAGCAAGTATGAGGACTTCTTGGAGGGCCAGCGCGACTTCCCGCCCACCATTCTCCAGAAGCGGCAGAGCGAGCTGCAGGAGATGATGGCCAAGAACATCGCTTTCAGGGACGAGAGCCGCCGACTGCTCGACGGTGCCCGCACGGACGCCATGGCACCCCTCCACCAGCGACTGGCCAGCTTACTGAAGATTATCGGTGAAAAAGAAGGTTTCTCCTTCATCCTCAACACCGACAACAACGCCTGTCCGTTTGTCAACGCCGCACAAGGCAAGGACATCAACCAATTAGTAAAAGACTGCCTGAAATAAATGGAACACATACTTTCTGCCACTCCGGGCCCTATCGGCATCTTTGATTCCGGCTATGGAGGCCTGACCATCCTGCACGGCATCCGCCAGCTGTTGCCCCAGTATGACTATCTCTATCTGGGTGACAACGCCCGGGCTCCCTATGGGCCACGCTCGTTTGACGTGGTGTATGAGTTTACTCGTCAAGCCGTGGTGCGCCTGTTTGAGATGGGGTGCCACCTGGTCATCTTGGGCTGCAACACGGCCTCGGCCAAAGCTCTGCGCACCATCCAGCAGAATGACTTGCCACAGATAGACCCTGACCGCCGTGTGCTGGGTATCATCCGTCCTACGGCCGAGGTTATCGGCGGGCTGACCCAGACCCGCCATGTAGGCGTGTTGGCTACCGAGGGAACCATCAAGAGCGACAGTTATGCCCTTGAAATCAACAAGCTCTTCCCGGACATTCAGGTCTCGGGCGTGGCTTGTCCATTCTGGG
>CALGHW010000418.1 GCA_937916075.1 uncultured Prevotella sp. | reverse complement strand
TTGTCCTCCAGTAGAGACAATCACACCGTGAGGAGTCTCCAAGTCGATAATATCCATCACACGCTCAAAGGTCAGCTCGTCAAAATACAAGCGGTCACACATGTCATAGTCGGTGGACACAGTCTCGGGGTTATAATTGATCATCACCGAGCGGTAACCTTCCTTGCGGATAGTGTTCAGAGCCTGTACGCCACACCAGTCAAACTCAACCGACGAGCCGATGCGGTAAGCACCCGAGCCAAGCACGATGACGGTCTTGTGGTCATTCTCGAAAGTGATGTCGTGGGCCACGCCAGCATAAGTCAAATACAGATAGTTGGTCTGTGCCGGATACTCGGCGGCCAAGGTGTCTATCTGCTTCACCACAGGCGTAATACCATAACTCTTGCGGAGCTGGCGCACTACCAGTCCGGCCTTGGCCATACTGTGCATCTCGTTCTCCAGGCCTACGGCACGTGCTATCTGGAAATCAGTGAAGCCGTATACCTTGGCCTCACGGAGCAACTGCTTGTCGAGATTGTTGATGCTCTTCAATGCCTTCATGCGCTCATCGATATCGATGATATGCTTCAGCTTCTCCAGAAACCAGCGGTCTATCTTGGTTAAATCGTGAATCTGGTCCACGCTATATCCCTTGTGCATGGCCTTGGAGATGACAAACACACGCTTGTCGGTAGGCTCGCGGAGCGCGGCGTCGATGTCGTCTATCTCAAGTTCCTTATTCTCCACAAAACCATGCATTCCCTGACCTATCATGCGGAGTCCTTTCTGGATGGCCTCCTCAAAGTTACGACCAATAGCCATCACCTCGCCTACCGACTTCATGGACGAGCCTAACTCTTTGTCCACGCCACGGAACTTGCTCAAGTCCCAACGGGGAATCTTGCAAACCACATAATCGAGGGCCGGTTCGAAGAAGGCGCTGGTGGTCTTGGTCACTGAGTTTTTCAACTCAAACAAGCCATAACCCATACCCAACTTGGCAGCCACGAAAGCCAAGGGATAACCAGTGGCCTTTGAGGCCAAGGCCGACGAACGGCTCAAACGGGCATTGACTTCAATGACGCGATAGTCCTCACTCTTAGGGTCGAAGGCATACTGCACGTTACACTCGCCCACAATGCCGATATGGCGGATAATCTTGATGGCAAGGGCACGCAACTTATGATATTCACTGTTGGTCAGTGTCTGTGAAGGGGCGATAACGATACTCTCGCCTGTATGGATGCCCAGAGGGTCAAAATTCTCCATGTTGCAGACAGTGATACAGTTGTCATAACGGTCGCGCACCACCTCATACTCAATTTCCTTCCAGCCCTTCAGACTCTTCTCCACAAGCACCTGGGGTGAGAAAGAGAAAGCCTTTTCGGCCAACTTATTCAGTTCTTCCTCATTGTCTGCGAATCCGGAACCCAGTCCGCCCAAGGCATAGGCGGCACGGATGATGACCGGATAGCCCAATTCGGCAGCAGCCTTGCGGGCCTGCTCAATATTCTCGCAAGCCTCGCTCTTAATGGTCTTCACGTTGATTTCGTCCAGCTTCTCGACAAAGAGCTCACGGTCCTCAGTGTCCATGATAGCCTGAACGGGGGTACCCAGCACCTTGACGCCATATTTCTCCAGGACGCCCTGACGATACAGCTCCACACCACAGTTGAGAGCCGTCTGTCCGCCAAAGCTCAACAGGATACCATCGGGCTTCTCCTTCTGGATGACCCTCTCTACAAAATAAGGCTGCACAGGCAGGAAGTAAATCTGGTCGGCCACGCCCTCGGAAGTCTGCACGGTAGCGATGTTGGGGTTGATGAGCACAGTCTCGACGCCTTCTTCGCGCAGCGCCTTCAGTGCCTGCGAACCAGAATAGTCAAACTCACCGGCTTCACCTATTTTCAATGCTCCTGAACCCAAGAGGAGCACTTTCTTTATATTTTCGTCTTTCATACGTTGTTTTATAATTTGAAATTAAGGAATAGAAAGAAGGCTTGTCAAGCTTACTCTCCTTGTAGCCTATTTCAGCTTGTCCACAAAACGGTCAAACATGAATTCCGTATCCACAGGACCCGAGCAAGCCTCGGGGTGGAACTGGCTGGTGAACCAAGGATTCTCCTTATGGCAAATACCTTCATTAGAGCCGTCGTTCATATTGACAAACAGCTCGCGCCACTCCTTGCCCAGCGTGCTGGCATCCACGGCATAGCCATGATTTTGGCTGGTGATATAACAATGGTCTGTACCCACCTCACGCACTGGCTGGTTATGGGAGCGATGTCCATACTTCAGCTTGTATATCTTGGCGCCCCCCGCCTTCGACAGCAACTGGTTGCCCATACAAATGCCACAGATAGGCTTGCGCGACAGGCTCATCTGCTTGCGGATAATCTCCACGGCAGGCTCACACATATCAGGGTCGCCAGGACCATTGCCCAA
>CALGHW010000417.1 GCA_937916075.1 uncultured Prevotella sp. | reverse complement strand
ATCTTCCCGCCATCTGCGGCCGCGTGTGCCCCCACGAGAAGCAGTGTCAGGGACATTGTGTGCTCGGCAAGAAGGGTACCCCCATACAGATAGGCAAACTGGAGCAGTTTGTGGCCGACTTCGACTCGGAGATGGAGCTGATACGCGAAAAGATGCCTCAGAAGACCCGTGGCAAGGTGGCCGTCATCGGTTCGGGCCCTGCCGGACTGACTGTGGCCGGCGACTTGGCCCGTCAGGGCTTTGCCGTCACCATCTTTGAGGGTCAGGAGGAGCCGGGCGGTGTGCTGATGTATGGCATACCCGAATATCGTCTGCCCAAGGCTGTGGTGCGCAAGGAGATTGCCAAGATTGCGGCCCTGGGTGTCAACTTTGTGCTCAACTGTCTGGTGGGCAAGAACAACGTCACGGTTGACAGCATCTTTAAGGACGGCTATGACGCCATCTTTATCGGAACCGGTACGGCGCTGCCCCAGAACATGGACGGCACGCCGGGTGCTAATCTGCGCTGTGTGAGCCAGTCGACCCACTTGCTCCACTGTTTCAACTGTTATAATGAGGGTGCCATGGGACGTGACATGGTGCCGGTGAAGGAAGGTGAGCGTGTGGGCATCATCGGCGGAGGCAATGTGGCCATGGACGCTGCCCGTACGGCTATCCGTCTGGGAGCTGACGTGACGGTCATCTACCGCCGCACGCAGGAGGAAATGCCGGCTAACGAGAGCGAGTATCAGGAAGCCGTGAGCGAGGGCATCAAGTTTATGTGGCAGACTACGGTGACGGAGTTTATCGACAACGGACGTGGCCGCATGACCTCAGCCCGGCTGAAGAATCCTGAAAAGGAGTGGGTGGAGCCGTTTGACCGTATCTTCCTGGCTATCGGCTCGCGCCCGGCTAACCGCATTGTGTCCACGACCGAGGGCATCGAGGTGGACGAGAAGGGATATGTGAAAATCAACGAACGTCCTTTCGGCATGACCACACGCCGTGGCGTGTTTGCCGGTGGCGACGTGGTACACCGTCCGCAGACGGTGGTCCTGGCCATGAAGGCCGCCAAGGAGGTGGCCGTGGGTATCGCCCAGTATGTGGATGCCGTCAAGCTGCTGGAGGACTGCAAGATAGCGGAAGAGGGTGAGAACACGCTGTAAGCAGCGTGTGGAAAAGCAAAAAGCGGGGAGGATGTCAAGAGCTGACTTTTGACATCCTCCCCGCTTTTTGTGTCGTTTGCGTTCCTATATCGTTTCTGATTCGAGAAACTCATTGAACTTGTCTTTATATCCGTTGAACACGTTGATGTCCACCTCGCCGTGTATGCCGTTGACCCTTCCGTCGGGGCACAGTTGCCAGTAGACGAGTCGCACGTCGGGCTTATACTCCCCATAGCGGGCTATCCATACGCTATAGTTTTGCTTGATGTCTGGAGCCCGGTTGAGGTATTTGTTGACGAAGCGCTGGCTGACATAGAGCACGGGGCGTGCGCCGGTGCGGCGTTTGACGATGTTCATCCAGGTGCGGATGTGGCTGAACAGCACCCCTGTGCCTCCCAGTTTCGTGATTTGCTCGTCGGTGGGTTCCACGTCGAGCACGGGGGGCATGTCTCCTTTCCGGAAGCTGGAGTGCTTCAGAAAGAAGTAAGCCTGTGCTGCCGGGTTTGACCGGATGGAGAAGAAATGGTAGGCACCCGTGCGGATGCCATGTTTGTGTGCTTGTCGGTAGTCGGCGGCATAGTAGGGATTGCGCACGGAAGTACCCTCGGTTGACTTGATGTATACGAAGGACACTGGGTAATCCACATCGCCAGCCACCGTCTTCTTGCTGATGTGTCCCAGGTGGGAGATGCGTAGTTTGTCCCAGGCTATCGGGTAAAACTTCTTCCCTTTGCCATGCTGGTATTTTGAGATGTCAATACCGTAGATGCGCTCGGAGGTGTAGTGCAGTTTTTCTCCCCGGTAGCGGTTGTCTTTCCATTCGCCGGCTTTCAGTTTGTGCCGGTCCACGGAGAATCCGAATCCGTTGCGCTGGTCGGCCTTCCATTGTCCTTCATAGTAAGTGCCGTCGCTGTCTTCATACGAACCGTGCCCCACTGCTGTTCCCATGCTGTTCAGCTCGCCGTGGTAGACGCCGTCGGCATCTGTCCGCCGTCCGGCCGTGAGGGTGTCGCCGTTCCAGATGCCGCAGATGATGTGTCCGTTCAGGCTGCGGGTCAGTCCGTGGCTCTGGCCTCTCATCTTGGTCCATCGCCCGCCGGCCCACCGTCCGCCGGCAGTTTCCACGAAGACGGGCGAGAAGGCCACCTCGTGCTCGGGTACCTTCTGTGTGAAGCGCTTGATGTGGATGTCGGCTTGTCCGTCGACGGCCTGCAGGGCTGTCAGCAACCGCTTGTTGAGCTCCGTCTTGAGCAGAATGGTGTGTTGTCGGGCCGCAATCATGTCGTAACCCTCATCCTGCACACCGTGGGTGTCCATATAGTAGGTCATCTCCTTGTCGGCCGCTTCCAACAGTCGTGTCTCGTTGTCCAGCTTGTCAATTGTGTGGCGGATGACAGCGTTGAGGTGTTGTGCG
>CALGHW010000416.1 GCA_937916075.1 uncultured Prevotella sp. | reverse complement strand
GACAAAAACGAACAGAAAGGCAAGAATAATGAAAGAAGTAAGATACTTTTATGCGCCTGATGCGGCAGTGACTGACGAGCTGCCGCCCGACGAGGCCACTCATGCGGTGAGGGTTATCCGGATGGCTTGTGGTGACGAGATGATATTGATGGATGGCCGGGGTAACTATTACCGGGCTGAAGTGACCCTGGCCTCGGGCAAGCATTGCCGATACCGCATCCTGGAGACACTGCCCCAGCAGCGACAGTGGCCGGGACACTTTCATCTGGCTATCGCTCCTACCAAACTGAACGACCGGATGGAGTGGATGCTGGAGAAAGCAACCGAGGTGGGGCTCGACGAGGTGAGTTTCCTCAACTGTAAGTTCTCCGAGCGTAAGGTTATCAAGTTGGAGCGGATGGAGCGCATCGTTGTCTCGGCTGTCAAGCAGAGCCACAAGGCATGGATGCCCCGGCTCAATGACATGGAGAGCTTCAAGGACTTTATCGCCAACCATCAGCAGGGAGCGCGCTTCATCGCTCACTGCTATCCGGAATATCCCCGCACTTCTCTTTTCGAGGAGATGTGCCATGTGGCCCCCGACGAGGATGTGACTGTCTTGATAGGGCCGGAGGGTGATTTCTCGGTTGACGAGGTGAAGATGGCCCTGCAGGCAGGCTATCGCTCCGTGAGCCTCGGCGAGAGCCGGTTGCGCACGGAAACGGCAGGCTTGGTGGCCACTACTATGTTTTATTTGCGATAAAAAGATGATATTAAAATTACTGTAAACCATGAATATTCCTTTGATTCATCAACTCCGTCGGAGCTTTGGGCGGCCGTTGTTGCTGGCTGTTGTGGCAGTGTTGCTCGCATCGTGTTCTTCCGACTATGTGAATGTTATCCCGTCGGGCAGCACGGCCCTGATGTCGTTCGACTTTTCCAAAATAGCCGAGCAGAGCGGCCGCGCCGATGCCGACAAGGCCGAGGCTTTGAAGTCTATCTTGCATGTGGAAGACGTTTCCGACTGTGGCATTAACTTCTCCGACAAGGCTTATGCCTTTGAGACTGCCGACGGCAGTCTTGGCTTTGTGCTCAGTGTAGATGATGCCAGCGATATGGAAGACTGGCTGATGGCGATGGCCAAAACAGGCGTATGCACGAAGATAACGGAGCGCAAGGGCTATAAGTTTACCGTGCTGCATGACAACTTTTTGGCCGGATTCTCCAAGAATGCCCTTTTGGTAATGGGACCTTCGGTGGGTGCCGCCCAGGCAGAGCTGCAGCGCAAGATGGTGAAATACTTGAATGCCGACGAAGACAACGGAATCAGTGGGTCGCGCCTGTTTGAGCGGTTGGAGTCGATATCGGCCCCGATAGGACTGGTGGCACAGGCCCAGGCGTTGCCCGACAAGTTTGTGGCTCCTTTCACGCTCGGAGCTCCCAAAGGAACTCCGGCTACAGATATCTATATAGCCGCCCAAATGACGGTGGGGAAAAACGGATGCTTGGATATTACCGGCGAGAATTTCTCGTTTAACAATCAGGTGGACAAGGCCCTAAAGGACGCTGTTGCCGCTTATCGGCCCATTACGGAAAAGTATCTGGACGCC
>CALGHW010000415.1 GCA_937916075.1 uncultured Prevotella sp. | reverse complement strand
TCACCATCGACATGGGCAAGGAGATGACCATCAAGGGATTCCTGGCTATGCCACGTATGGACGGAAACACCAACGGACTGATACGCAACTATATGTTCCAGACCAGCTCTGACGGCATCAACTGGGCCACGGTATCATCTGGCTCATGGCTCCTCTATGCCACCGAGACCGACTTTGACAAGCGCAAATGCCGCTATGTCAAACTGACCTGCACCTCGGGCACCTATGCTTCGCTGGCCGAACTTGATGTGGTACTCGACGAGACAAGTTCGTCTATCGAAACTGCCGACGCACAGGGCAAAACCGTCAAGACCCGCTGCTACTACAACATCGACGGCCAACAAATCGCAGAGCCCGGACACGGACTGTTTATCGAACGCACTGTATATACCGACGGCAGCGTGAAAAGCATAAAGAAGTTCAGAAAGCAATAAAATCTGTATCGGCTAAGTTATATATATCAGGAAAGGGGACACGCCCAAACTGTATCAGGCGGGTATGTCCCCTTTTATTTTATCACGGACAAACATATCCAAAAACGACATGAGAAAATCAACCTTATTTCTGGCTGCATGGATGACACTTGCCGGAATCGCAACAAGTCACGCTGCCACCCGAGAAAACGACCGCCATCAGCCGACTGAAGCCACAAGCCCAAAAGCCGCCACCGAAAAGTGGACCACCATCCACAATGGACAAATCTGGCTGACAGCCGAAGGCGACACCGTACAGGCTCATGCCCCGGGCTTTTTACAAGTAGGCAACGTATGGTATATGGTGGGTGAAGACCGCACCAATTCCTGGAGACCCGATGTTAATCTGTACTCCTCCACCGACCTCCAACACTGGAAATTCGAGAAGAAAATCATCCAGAATGGTGTCACCGACAAGGAGCTGGGCCGCAGCCGGATGATAGAACGGGCCAAGCTGATGTACAATAAGAAAACCAAGAAATACGTGGTATGGTGCCACTGGGAGGCCAGCAATTACGGAGCTAGCGAGGCCGCATGCTTCATATGCGACTCTGTGAACGGATCCTACCAACTGGTATGGAGCGGACGCCCCCTCAACGTAAAAAGTCGCGACTGCAACGTCTTTGTAGACAACGACGGCACAGCCTACTTCATCTCTACCACCAACGAAAATCAGGACTTGGGGCTCTTCCGCCTCGCTGACGACTATCAGTCGGTGGTAAGCCACACGGTTCTGATGCCAGGCGAACGGCGTGAGGCACCGGCCATCGTCCGCATCGGCAACCGTTACTTCATGTTCTCGTCAGCCTGCTCGGGCTGGGCTCCCAACCAGTGCAAGCTGTCGTACTCAAGCCATCTTGAAAAAGGGTGGAGCGCATTGGAAAACATCGGTGACGATAAGGCTTTCCATACCCAAGCCGCCGCCATTCTGGAAGTGAAAGGCACCCGACAGACCACTTATCTCTATGTGGGCGACCGATGGATGGATCCCGATCTGCCGAGCACCAAGACCATCATCTTCCCCATCTCCTTCAACGGTACCCAGTGTAACTTCACTTACCGCAACAGCTTCGACATCAATTTCGAAACGGGCGAGTGGCGTGAAACGCCCGTACA
>CALGHW010000414.1 GCA_937916075.1 uncultured Prevotella sp. | reverse complement strand
GCAAAGATACTCATTTCAAAAGTAGGGAGTCTATTTTATCTCCTATAAGCTTGTAGACTTTTAATTTCGTAGAAAAGCAAATGTCTGCTAAATTAAGGGCATCATCGGTATTTTTTAGTATCCTCAAATTATTCAGCGCACGCGTTTGTATGTAAAATAGACATCTTCCGCTCCAATATGATTGGGCTGCGCCTCAAAAAACAGCACCAAGGAGTCTTTTGTCAAAGTGGTAATTTCACAATACTCTTTTCCTTTCATCTTCATATTCCAGCGTAATAAATATTTTCCAGATGTAGGAGTACCCACTTTTTTCATGTCAAATACTTCCTTCTTGTTATTGGAAAGATAAAAAGGTTTTGAAAACGTGATAGTTCTATGTATATACAAATTTTCATAAGATTGCCTTATAGAATCTTTTGAGAATTCCATAAATTCATCTATACTTTTATTTTCTCCACAATACCATTTCGTGTTAACCAGTTGGTTTACAGATACAGTCTGTGCATCGCACAAAGTGGTTATCGACAAAAAAATGCCGACAAGTAAAAATAAATTCCTTTTTTTCATCGTATGTTACTTTTATATTTATTTTTTGTTGTAAAATTCTCTTTCAATATAGTATATTGAATTTTGTCCTTTTTTCAATGAATTAAATTCGAAGAGTTCTTTATCCGAATGCTTTTTCAGTTCCATCTTTTGCGGGTCTTTACAAATGAACAAGTCCTGGCATTTGTCATATCCTATAATCGTAATTTCGTGACCGACCAAAGAACCGTCCTTCTTTTTTATGACCAAAGTTCCCAAACCAGAATACCCTTGAGATATCTTTTGTCTCAATTCTGACAAAGATACAGGCTGTACGTTAACACCACTATACCGAATAAACTCTTGTAATACAGAGTCCGGAACCCCATTGTCAGATATATTTTTATTATATATATTTAAGTATTCCGTTTCTATGACAGCTTTGATTGTATCAAACTGTTCAACAGACATATTTTCCTGCCATATTTTCGAGTAGGCGAGGGCCGTAGAGACACATGTTTCCTTGTCTGGCTGAAGTGGCGGTATCAGGACACTGTCCTTAAAAAGCGTCTCGCAATCAGATTGCGCTTTATAATAACCGCCAACTCGCAAGGTGGTGTCTTTGCTTGTTTTCGATTTGTCAGACTCTTCATCCGAAGGCTTTTCTGGAGGCTTGTTCCATGTGCTGCTCTCGGACACGTCCCATCCCCATATCGCAATGGTGGTGTTGCCTGACGGTTTGTCTTTTCCATTGATAACGACCTCTCCACACGTACAAGTACCATACGGTCTGTTACAATATGGACAGTATGTATTCTCGAAATCATCCTCGTTTCCGTATCTGTCATTGTCGTCTGTGATGTAATGCACCTTACTCAAATGATCCTTGTATGCTTCCAGCAAAACAACCTCTGAACAGTATTCACATGTCGTCGTGCATTCGTGGTCGGAAGAATTGTTGGAGTCATAAAGATGTCCGCACACTGCACACCTCACGTTCTCGCTTTTGACGTCAATGTCGGGCAACCACCACGAACCGTTCTCATACGTGTAGTTCTGGGCAGAGAGCGATGAGGTATTGCCGATGTTCATTGTCGGGAGTAAAGTTAGCAAAAACAAGGTCAGCAACAAAATTTTCTTCATTGGCCACCTCCTCTTTTAACAATAATTGTGCGTAACACTAATTTCCCAGTTGTGATGTTCAATACATGATACCCTTCTGTCGTCAAAGAGGGATGAATCGGTATTCTGTGTTTTCCGGCCGCCAGCGTGCCGAGGTCTTGCCGCCACACAGGTCGGCCGGCCTTGTCGAATATCCTTACTGTGGTGGTTGCCGTCTCAGGGAGTTCAATGAGTACCTCAAACTGCGATTCGAAAGGATTGGGGGTTACGGTGATGTGCCCGTCCGGCCCGGTGGCATTTTCATGGTCGCTGCGCAAGAGTTCCATATACATCGGCCTTTCCGGTTCCCGCTGCGGAAGCGAATAGAGGGCGAGAGAACCGCATATTCTGTTGCTCCAGATATCCAAGGCGGCATGGTCCAGTCTGTATTTCACCTTCCCGTCCAGCGTATAACGCTCATGTAGCTGTACATAGCTTTTCTTGAAATTCAAAGTGCCGGCGGCGGTCAGCTCCGCCTTGAAGGGTACGCTATCGCTACCCAGACACAGGTAGCCCAGCACATCGTTGCCTTTCCTTCCTAAGGACATCACGACCGGCTTCTCGCCGATGACGAACTTTCCGCTCCAGTCGTACATGACGACATAACCGCTGTAAAGCCCTTTCAAAAGCGTCGTGTCGTTCACGTCAGCCCGGATGCCCGGCATCTGGGAAGAAACGGTTCCACCAGCCGCGCTGATATCCGAAAGACAGTTTTCTGGACGGGGACGGCCTGCCTCTTCCATGGCGGCACTGTAGCCAAGCGTGGCGGCCCGATTCAGCAGCTCCATCCCTTTCTCCTCGTCCATGTCGGTGCCGTATCCGTTGCGGTAGCACAGCCCCAGCATATACAGGGCATATACATTGCCTCTGTCGGCGCCGGCCTCAAAAAGGCGCATGGCTTCAGGATAACTCTGTTCGCAACCGAGCCCCTTATAGCGCATGAAGCCCGCGTCATACATACAGACATCCGACCCCGCATCGGCGCCTTTTTGGAAAGTACTGTAAGCGGCGGCAAAATCCTGCTTTACACCGCCTTTCCCCAATTTGTATAGCGCGCCCAGGTTATGATAAGCTTCACGGAAACCCTTTTCGCAAGCCCGGTTCAGCCAATAGACAGCTTTCTTGCTGTCTTGTTCCGTTCCGACACCTTCAGCGTAGAGCAGGCCGAGCACATTCATGGCATAGGCCATCGTGTCCTTTTCAGCAGCCTCTTGCAGTATGCCCACCGCCTTCTCTTTCGTGTAGCCGTCATAGATGCCTTTCAGCACCCCCACCGCATACATCACGTCATCATGGGTAGCCGGTGTTTCCGCCTGGGCGGGAACGATACACACAGACAGTATCGCTGCAGCGATACTTTTCAAAAACAATTGCTTGACAGGTTGATAGTTCATATTTTTCCGTTTTTAGGTTGTTGTTGTCATTACCAGATAAATTCCTTGCCCACCGTTTCACGCTTTCTCTCGATTCTCGCCTTCTTGTCAAGGCCGTTGAGCATACTGATTATCTTGGGCATGTTCTTGTCCAGTTCGGCGAGGTATTTCTTTTGTGAGGTGCCGTAATAGCGGTACAGGTCCTTGATCATCTGCCTGGCGAACAGATAGTTGACGGCATCGTTGGCATCTTTGGCACTGTCGAGCTGTTCGGTGAGCCCTGCAAGTTTCAGCCGGTCCCAGGCCTTATCAAACTCTTCGGTCACCTTGGCTGAATTCTTGTTGACAAAGAAGTTGCGCAACTGCTTCTTGTCGAGCGTCTTCTTCAGTAGCTCCATCTCCTCATTCCACACGTTGACGCGGCGGTCCTTCCGGATGCGGTTGGCCATGTCAAGAGCCGCACGCATGAGGGTGGAATACTGGATGTCGTCCAGTCGGAGCTGCTTGCGGCAGTGGAGGGCATAGCTCACGTTTTCGCCGGAGAGGTGGTTGCTGTAGGCCGGTATCAGAATCGTGTTGATGGAATCGC
>CALGHW010000413.1 GCA_937916075.1 uncultured Prevotella sp. | reverse complement strand
ATTGATGAAGTATGGGTTGGAAATAACGTTCAGGCCGGCATTCACCGCATCCGCTTTAGTTCCTCCGTTCACCTTGTCCACAACGACAAGCTTGGAGTAACGGGGATTGGTGGATTTCAGCAATCGTTTGAAGGGTGCGCAGTGTACCTTTTCCACATATTCAAAAGGCACCTCCACCATCTCAAACGTCTCGATGAGCAGTTTCAGCGTTTTATCCTTGCTGCCGTCGTTGACGATACACACCTCAAAATTGGGATAATCCATCTTCAGCAGCGAGCGCACGTTGTCGATGATGGTCTTCTCCTCATTGTATGCGGGAGCCACGATGGAGATGCCCGGCACGTATGGCGAACTTTGCACCATGTGCCGGATATAGTCGTCGGACCATTGCTTGCAGCCACTGCTGTACTGGTAGGCGAACACCAGCAGCATGACATACGAGGCAATCAGCAACAGCGAATAGCTGAATACCGTATATCCGAAGAAATATAGCAAGAACTCCCACATATTTTAAAACATTCTTAACTGGTTCAATATTCCCATTGCGTCAATCTGGTCCATGAGCATACGGTCGCTCTCGTTCTCCAGCACCTCGCCTCTGAGCAACTCGAAGGTGCGCCGGCCGTCTCGCCCATAGGAGTAGAGGCAGTTGAGCGCCACCTCGCGTGTCTGCTTCAGGGCCGACGTGCGGTAGGCCCTGACAAAGAAGTCGGTATACTGTCCGGAGTTGATGGCATACACCGCCTTGAGCACCTCCTGGCGTATGGTCTCGGGCTGCTGCTCGAAGGTGTCGATGGCAGCCTTCTCCTGACTCTTGTCGCGCAGGATGGCGACAGCATGCAGCGCGGCGGCCCGGTAGCGGTAATTGGGCGACAGAAACAGCTTGTGGAGCGACGCCTTTTCCTGCTCCGTGCCCCAGTAGGCCACTTCTTGTATCAGGAAGGCCACCGACTCCTCGTTCTGCACCTTCTCGGCCAGTATCAGGAACTGTGGCATCTGGCGCTCGTTAGCCAGCACCCAGCCAAACAGTCGGTGGAGCATCATAAACCGCCACAGGCCCTGCTTCTCGTTGAGGTCGTCGAGGAAGTAGCGGTAGGGGTCAGAGTTGGACGATATCACGTGACACATACGCGCCATGTGGCGGATATTGTTGTCATAGTGATTGATATACACCGCCAGCAGCCCCTCGTTGACCGGTATCTGCATGTTGACCAGGTTCTGCAGTGTAAACAGCACACGGTGTGCGCTGGCCAGACTCCGCTCGTAGAAGCCTTTCACCCCTGTGAGCGAACAGAGCGGCTCGGCGTTGGGGATATAGTCAAGCTCTCGGCTCAGGTCCATACATATTTCGGAGATAAGCTTGGAGAGCGTCTCCGGCCGGTATAATGTGATTCGGTCCAGCGTCATGTCGCACGCCAGCTCCAGGTCCTTCACCTGAGGTTTGGTTCCGGAAATCAGTATCTGATAGAATCCGTCATGCAAATTCTTCCGGGCGGAGTCAAACTCCCTTTGCCGGTTCCGGGTACGCCGGATTCGGCGCATAAACAGCACGAACAGCACCATCATCGTGATGATGCATGCCACTATCATGCCGTACAGCAAACGGATATTCAGAGCGTAGTCAGAATAATACAGAAGAAGTCGTTTGAGATAAAACTCAACGACTTCAAATCCGTAAAAGTCTACTGACTGCCCGTCAGGATACTCATAATCCATATGTATGTCCAGAGACAATACTGATGTTTCTCCTTTATATTTTTTATACTACTCGTTGAAGAATGCGCTTGTTGCTCCTTTATAAATCAAGTTTTTGTAGGCAGCGGGGGTCACCTTGACAGTAGCCTGCTTCAGTTTTGCCCAAACCTCCTCCTTGGTCAGATTCTTCGGATAGGTGTGGATTTCCACGGTCACACCGTCGCCATATTCCTTGCGCAGAGCTTCCAGGTATTTGGCGTCGGTACACACGATGGTGAACACCGCCTTGTTGGCCTGGTGCTCAATGGTGACCTTCACCGGATTGGCACTGTCGAGCGCATACTCTGTGCCATTGATAAACACCTTGGCACCGAGCTCCAGGTCGTAAGTACGGATGGCGAAGTCGTCTGCCTCGGCGATGTGCTCATATTCGAGCGGAATCTCCACCGTCAGCTTGTCCACGAGGTCGCGCAGATGTACCGAGGTCTTGATTTCCTGCCAGTCACTGTGCTCCTGCTGGTGGATGTCCACCTCGATGTTGCCTTCGGCATTCTCCGGGAGTGTCGGCTCGTCGGCCACGTCGTCCATATTCTTTTCTCCTTCAAAGTCGGGCACCTCGGTGATGTTGTCTACCGTGTTATAAGTCAGCACACCGTCCACATGCCACTTGCCGTAAGTGAATTTGGCCACATATCAAATGATTTGAGGTTGGTGGTGTCGATGGCGGCCACCGCCTGGGCGTCCTTTTGGTTGCCCTTCATCATGGAAGCGAAGGAAGGCACCTGGTCTATAATCTTCTCCACAGCCTTTCCGCTGGTGTCATACAGATACTCACGGGTGCTGTTATACCCGTTCTCACTGTAGAACTTCCAGTAAGGGTAGCTCGTGTCCACCAGTCCCTTGTTGCCGGAAAAGAATACGGAGCTGCCGTTATAGGTCTGGGGCCAATACTCCTTGGAGTTGTACAGGCCCACCTGTTTGGGGATTCGCCCGTCGATGCGGACAAAGAAATAAGCGTCGGCATAGCTTGCCGCATTGCCGGCACGCGTGCCGACTGCCGAGGCCAACTTCTGGCCCATAGCGTATACTTCGGTGCTCTTGACATCGCCGCCCTCGTTGGCTGCGCCCGATGTGGCGTCGTCCGAAGCACATGCGACAAACAGGGTTGTCAGCATCAGAAACATAAAAATCTTTTTCATACTTACTTTATTTTAATATTTGATGTTTGTGATAGTTACTTTAGAGTATAAAGAGGAAGCGGGCCCCGCTGGTATAGGTCTCGTCCAGCTTGATGACCGCCCCCAGTTTCTTGGCGATGGTGCTGCAGATATGCAGCCCGAGTCCTGAGCCCTGCACGTTGCTGTTGGCCTTGCGGTAACGCTCGAAGATGTTCGAGCGCATATTCTCCGGGATACCCTCCCCCGTGTCAGTCACGGAGAAGGTCAGTTTGCCAGGATTCTCCGTGGTGGAGAGATGCAAGTGTATCTCGCCCTTACTGGTGTGCTTGCAAGCGTTGGTCAGGATGTTCACAAGCAGTTGCTGTATCCGCCGTCCGTCCGACTCGATGGTATAGTCGTCTGCCACCTCGGTCGTGAAGTACATGTTCACCCCGGCCTGCAACCGTATCTCGGCCATCTGAAGGGCGTTGCGGCACACCTTGTTCACCTCCACGCGCCCTATCTGTATGCGATAGTTGCCGTGCTCGGCGTCAGCGATGTCCATCACGTCGTCAATCAGCATCGACAGCATATTGAAGCTGTTGTAGATATAGTTGAAATACTCCGCCTTCTGGTCGTCAGTGATGCACCCGTCGGGCATACAGAGCAACTGCGAGAATCCAAACATGGCGTTCAGCGGCGTGCGTATCTCGTGGGTCATGTTCTGGAGCATCATGGTCTTCGAGCGGTTGGCGTCAATATTCACCTTCAAGTCTTCCACCATCTCTGCCTCTTTCTCCTTCTGCTCGGTGATGTCTTTTACCGTGGCCACCATGTGGTGGATGGTGCCGT
>CALGHW010000412.1 GCA_937916075.1 uncultured Prevotella sp. | reverse complement strand
TTCCGTAGCCGATGGCCGCCGCCGCGTTCCACACCTTGTCCACGATGGCCTGCGCGTATTGTCGCGACACCCCCTCCTGGTAGAATTTGGCCCCCTGTCCTCCCACCATGTCGAGCAGGATGCCAAAGCGGGCCTCATAGTTGGGCTTGTGGGGATGGTGTGCCCAGTAGCTGGCCCCTAAAGCCCAGGTGTCGGCGTTGTCCTCATGGTCGCTCCATTGGGGTGTGCCCCAGTCTTCAGCGTCGAAGCAGATGAAGTCGACACCGATGGCCAGACTGTCCTGTCCGGCCAGCAAGCGGGCCACTTCCAGCATGACCGCCACGCCGCTGGCCCCGTCGTTGGCGGCCATGACCGGTTTGTGCCAGTTGGTGCTGTCGGGGTCGTTGTCGGCCCAGGGACGGCTGTCCCAGTGGGCGCAGAGCAGGATGCGGGTAGTCTGTTCGGGCTTGTAGCTGGCAATGATGTTGGTGCTGTGCAGGGGGGTCCCGTCGTAACCGTTGAGGGTTTTCTCTTGCAAGGTCACCGTCATGCCATACTGCCGGAACCGGTCGGCTATCCACTGTCCGCAGCGGTTGTGGGCTTCGCTGTTCATGGTGCGTGGGCCGAAGTCACATTGGGCCGCACAGAAGGCATAGGCACTGTCGGGATTGAAGGCAGGGCCTACGGTTTGTGCCGTCGTCTCCTCCTCGGCGGTGGCCGAGGTAGTTTTCTTGCTGCCGCAGGCCGTGCAGAGGATGGCCGTGAGGGCGGTCAGCAGGATGAGGTGTTTTCTCATATTTCGTCTTTTTCCTTTTTAAGAATTGTTTCTGGAACGTTGTACCTGGGCCATGACCCGCATGAAGTTGCCTCCCCAGATGCGCTGTATGTCGGCAGAACTGTAGCGGCGAGCCATCAGCATCCGTGTGAAGTTGATGACTTCCGACGAGTCGTTGAGTCCGCGCACGCCCCCGTCGCCGTCGAAGTCGGTGCCGATACCCACATGCTCAATGCCCATTACCTGGATGGCGTGTTCCAGGTGGGCCAGCACGTCGATGACGGTAGCCTCGCCGGCCGTGCGGAGGAATCCGTGGTAGAGGGTGGTCTGGGCCACACCGCCTTTTTGGGCCAATGCCCTCATTTGGTCGTCCGTGAGGTTGCGCGGGTGGTCGCACAGACTCCGGGCACTGCTGTGGCTGCACACGATAGGCTGGGTGCTGATGTCGAGTGCGTCGTAGAAGCTCTTCTCTCCTCCGTGGCTCAGGTCGACCAGGATGCCCAGCCGGTTCATCTCCTTGATGACCCGTTCGCCAAATCGGCTCACGCCGTTGTGCGTGTTGCATCCCCGCGCGCTGTCGCAGATGTCATTGTCGCCATTGTGGCACAGGGTGATATAGACGATGCCCCGTTGGGCGAAGTGCTTCACGTTGTTTAGGTCGCCATTGAGCGCCAGTCCGTTTTCGATGCCCAGCATGATCGACTTGCGTCCGTGTCGTTTGTCCTCATACAGGTCGGCCGGTGTGCGGGCGATGCTGAGCCAGTCTTTGTTTTTTTGCACGATGGCCTCAATCTTGTCGAAGATGAGGTCGGCATACTCTGTGGGGCCGTTCACGTCGAAGTCCACTTTCGAGGAGAAGGTCTCGCCGAGCTTGGGCTGTGGCAGATAAGCCACCATGATGGTGGCGTCTTGGCGTCCCTCGGTCATCTTGTGGAGGTCTACCTTGATGCGTGGGTCACGGTGGTCAAACTGTACTCCCTGCGGGAAGAACATCGGTGTGTCGCAATGTGTGTCGAGCACCAGCATCCGGTCGTGCAGCAGGTTGGCTTGTCGGAAATGGTCGGCCTGTTTCACCAGCCATTCAAAGATAGGCCGGCCGTCTTCCAGACATTCAGGATGCCATTGCACGCCCATCACCGACTTGAACTCCCGGCTCTCGATGGCCTCGATGACCCCGTCGGGGGCTGTGGCCGTGACCCGGAAGCGTTCACCGGGGTCGCTCACCGCCTGGTGGTGGAAGGAATTGACCGCTATCCGTTCCTCCTTATTATATAAGGTATAGAGGATGGTGTCCTTCTCCAGCGTGACGGTGTGTGTGGGTTCGTTCCGGTCGGCGTCCTGGCTGTGCTTGATGAGCGTGACAGCGGGCTCGGGGGCAGATACAATAACATCTTCCCTGCCCTCTTTTCCTTTGTTGGAAAAAGAAGGCAGGAAAGATGTGCGTCCCGCCGGCAGTGGCTTGGGCGGGTTGTTCTTGTTTTTCTCTTTGTTTTCCGCAATGTCCTGGTCCACCTTTCCACCTAAGGCCATGGCCAGCGTCTGGATGCCACGGCAGATGCCCAATATCGGTATCTGCCGGTTGTAGGCCAGTCGGGTGATGAGCAGTTCGGGCAGGTCGCGCTCCTTGTTGATGGCGTGGAGTCTGGGTGAAGGCTCCTCACCGCAAAAGAGCGGGTTGTAGTCGCCGCCGCCACTCAGCAGCAGTCCGTCGATGTGGCTCAGCGTGTTGATGATAGCCTCGGTGCTGTCCAGGGGCGGGATGATGACCGGCGTGCCTCCGGCGGCCACGACCGACTTATAGTATGTCTCGGCCAGTTTGCACGTCTGGTCGCCATAGTTGGCGGTAATGCCGATGACCGGCTGTTGGCGGGTCTCGGGAAAAGCAGAGTAGACACCGTCCAGGCGGCTCTGCCAGTCAAAGCGGTTCATAGGTTTAGTCTTCCTCCTTGTCTATCTTGACGGGAATCTCGCGCTTGATGCTCTGTTCGAGTGATATCAGTGTCTCTGTGGCCACCACGCCGGGTATGCCCTGCAACTGTCCGTTGAGCAGGTCCATGAGTTGTTCGTTGTCGCGGGCGTAGAGCTTGACCAGCATGGTGTAGGGGCCGGTGGTGAAGTGACACTCCACGATTTCGGGAATGTGCCACAGGCGTTCCACCACGTCCTTGTACATGCTTCCGCGCTCCAGGGTGATACCCACATAGGTACAGGTGGAATAGCCGAGGCTCTTCGGATTCACGTCGAATCCGCTGCCCATGATGACACCGTCTTCGATGAGGCGCTGCACACGCTGGTGGATGGCTGCACGCGATACGCCACACTCGGCGGCCACGTCCTTAAAAGGGATACGGGCATTCTTGGACAGGATGCTCAGTATCTTTTTATCAAGATTGTCAATTTTATCCATGTATGATTAAAAATATTATAAATTCTTTCGTGAAATTACAAATGGGAAGCAAAAGTAATCATTTATATCGGGATGAGCAACATTTTGTCATGTAAAAAATCTAAAACAGGGCAAAATGTTGCAGTTTTGCCCTGTTTTAGCCTATAGAGAGCGGCTGTAAGCCTCTTTCGTAGTCGTTGTCATTGATTTTCTCTCCTGTCGCGCATGGTGGCCGGCAGCGTTAATGCGGGAAGTGAATTGGGCGTTCAAAGGTTATTCGCCGGCCTGTGGCCGGATGAGTGAATGTGAGCTGTTCGGCATGGAGGCAAAGTCGTTCTGCCGGCTGGCCGTAGAGCCGGTCGCCCACGATGGGTGCGTCCAGTCCGTCGGCATGGGCGCAGTGCACGCGGAGCTGGTGGGTGCGTCCTGTGTGTGGGTAGAGCATGACCAGCGTTGTGCCGTCGGCCGCTGTGGGGCCGAGGTGATACTCGGTGACGGCCGTTTTGCCCTGTTGCCGGTCAATGGTCTGCCGGGGACGGTCCAGTGGGTCGGGGCGAAGCGGCAGGCTGATGGTACCGTCGGCCGGACGGTCGGGGCGGCGTGTGAGCAGGGCCACGTAACGCTTGTGGATGCTGTGGTCGCAAAACTGCCGTTGCAGGTTGAGATAGGCTGCTGTGGTCTTGGCCACGACGAGCAGTCCCGACGTGTCCATGTCCAGTCGGTGTACAATCATGGGCCCTTCGGCCTTGGGGTATCGGCGGCGCATCTCGGAGAGAACCGAGGGCAGTTCGCCCCGTCCGGGCACGCTGAGCATCCCTTCCGGCTTGCATACCACGGTCAGTATAGGGTCGTCGTAGACCGTTTCCAACTGGTGTTCCCGATAGGCGGCCAAAGGGTCTGGGTCTACGTTGAGTCCTTGGAGCATGTGCTCCAGGATGGGCTTACACTTACCCCGGCAAGCCGGATAATAGTGCAGATGGTGGCGAATCTCGCTTTTGGGTGAGGCTCCCCACCAGAACTCAGCCATGCATACCGGGTGCAAGTGGTGTGTATAGGCATATTGCAGCAGTTTGGGAGCGCAACACTCGCCCGCTCCCGATGGCGGCACATGGCCCACGGTGTGGGCAAAGATGTCGCAGAGGTCGCGCTCCTCGCCTTTGGCGTTGAGCATCCTGAATTGGGCGAAGAGCCATTGCTGCAGCTCGTCAGACAGTTGGCGGCGCTGCCGTTTCAGTTGCAGGATGTGTTCGTCGGAGGCTTTCAGCCGTGTCTCCACTTCGGCTGTCTCGCCGGCAAACCGCTTCTTGATACGTCGTAGCTCGGCCTTCATAAACTGGCTCTCCCGGGTGAGCCGGTCCTCCTCCTCGGCTGTGAGTGTGGAGTGCATCCGGGCCTCGTCGCGCCGGCGCTTGGCTTCGTCCATCTGTCGCTTGTAGGCGGCAATGGCCTGTTCGGCCTCCTGTCGGAGCTGTCGGAGCCGTGCCTCCTGTTGTTGCCGGTCAGGGTCCTTTAGCCGTGCTTCCACCTCCAGGTTGATGGCTGTTATCCGTCGTTCGCCCTTCTTGAAGGGACCGTCGGGCTGCAGCATGTCATAGACGGCCGGTACGAAGAAGGGCCAGTCGTTGCGTCCGTCCAGTTGTCCGGAGTAGGCGGCCAGATAGCCCAGCCGGCCCTCTTGCTCCACCACAAGTACCCCGAACATCTTGCCCCGTGCAATCTCTTCCTGCCAGCATGGTTCGCCGGCGATATAGCGTTGCACCTCCTCTGCCGCCAAAAGGCACAGCGGATGAGGCTCGTAGCAGAAGGGATAGGTGAATCGCTGAGGTCGGGGCAGGGCCGTGCGAAGCGGATGAAAAGGCGTGGCGGTCATCTTGGCGGTGTGTCATTTCATCAGTTGGTCGTACAGTTGCTCCATGCCCTTCGACGCTCCGGCCTGGATATGGCGCACGTCAAGGCGTCCGGCTTTGAGAGCCGGGTTGGGGTCAATCAGGTATACCGGCACTCCTTGGCGCACATACTGCACCAGTCCGGCCGCCGGATAGACATTGAGCGACGTACCTATTATAATAAAGATGTCGGCCTGCTGGGCCAGTTCGGCCGCCGGCTCGATGTTGGGCACCGCCTCGCCGAAGAACACGATGTATGGGCGGAGCAGGGAGCCGTCGGGCGCCTTCTCTCCGGGTGCCACCTCCAGGTGTTCGGGCGTGAGCGTCTTCCAGCAGAGCGGGTTTTCCGTGTCCCGGCTGGAGCACACCTTCATCAGTTCGCCATGCAGGTGGAGCACATGGCTGCTGCCCGCCATCTCGTGCAGGTTGTCCACGTTTTGCGTGATGACCTCCACGTCATATTTCTCTTCCAGTGCAGCCACCAGGCGGTGACCCTCGTTGGGCTGCGCGCTGACCAGCTTGTGGCGCAGCATATTGTAGAAGTTGTTCACATAAGTGGGGTCGGCCAGCCATCCCTCGTGCGTGGCCACCCGTGCCACGGGGTAGTTCTCCCACAGTCCGTCGGCGTCACGGAAAGTGCTCAGTCCGCTTTCCACCGACATGCCGGCTCCGGTAAGAATGACGATTTTCTTTTTTGTCATGATAAAATCTCCTCTTTAAATAACTACAAAAATAGTGATTTTTCCGAAAAGGCAAGACGGAATAAGATAAAAATAAGTATCTTTGCACGTTTTTAAAAACGTAACACATTATTTAAATAGAACGAAATGGATAAACTAAGCTACGCTTTAGGCTTGGGCATCGGCCAGCAGTTGGCTCAGATGGGTACAAAAGACGACATCAATGTCGACGACTTTGCATTGGCTATCAAGGATGTGCTTGAGGGCAATGAGTTGAAAATGAAGAACAGCGAGGCACAGACTGTCGTGAAGGATTTCTTCGCCAAGCAGGAGGAGAAGCTGAACGCCGAGCGGGCCGAGAAAGGCAAAGCCGCCAAGGAAGCCGGAGAGGCTTATCTGGCCGAGAACGCCAAGAAGGACGGTGTGGTCACCCTGCCCAGCGGACTGCAGTATATTGTGCTGAAGGAAGGCAACGGCAAGAAGCCTACCGCCAAGGACCAGGTGAAGTGTCACTACGAGGGCTTCCTTATCGACGGCACGCTCTTCGACAGCAGCGTGCAGCGCGGCGAGCCGGCCGTGTTTGGACTGCAGCAGGTCATCGCCGGATGGACCGAGGGCTTGCAGCTCATGCAGGAGGGCGCCAAGTATCGCTTCTTCATCCCCTATACGCTGGGCTACGGCGAGTCGGGAGCCGGAGCCACCATTCCTCCCTTCTCCACCCTGGTGTTTGACGTGGAGCTGATACAGGTCATGTAAAAAACCAAAATCAAGATAACAAAAAGATGAAAAAACTTTCAGTTGTAGCCGCTATGGCTATGGGCGTTGCCGCTCTCTCTTCATGCGGCAACTCTACTCCTAAGGCCAACCTTAAGAGTGATGTTGACTCTATGAGCTATGCCATCGGTATGGCCCAGACACAGGGTCTGAAGGAGTATCTGGTAGACCGTATGGATGTGGATACCGCCTATATCGACGAGTTTATCAAGGGTCTGAACGACGGTGCCAACGCCGGTGACGACAAGAAGAAGGCCGCCTACTATGCCGGTGTTCAGATTGGCCAGCAGATTTCCAACCAGATGGTGAAGGGTATCAACCACGAGGTGTTCGGCGACGACTCTACCAAGA
>CALGHW010000411.1 GCA_937916075.1 uncultured Prevotella sp. | reverse complement strand
GGCCTCCTTGAACTGCCGGCTGCGGATATAGTAATCGGCATAGGTGTAGTCCCAGTCTTTCACGGCGCGGTAGTGGAGCGTGTCGCGGCGCATCTTGGTGATGACATCCTCGGCGTCATAAAGCCAGTCGAGCTCACAGTAGCTCTTGGCCAGCCAGGCGCGGGCTATGCCATTGATGGCGGGCTGGGTGGCGTAGAGGCGCGACATATAGGAGAAGGTGGCGGCGGCCTCGTCAAACTGTCCCTTTTGGAACTGGGCCTTGCCCATCAGCAGCCAAGCCTTCCAGAGGAAGGGGTTATACTCGCGGCGGCTCAGCCACTCGATGTCCTTGGCTGTCTTGCGCCGGTTCTTGGTCCACTCGGGGCGGCGCTTGATGCTGTGCTGCTTGATGGTCTTCTCCATCTTCTCGATGGCCCGGTCAAAGTTGCCCTTGCCCAGGTCGCGGGTGGCCTTGTTGCCCACCGTGTAGAGGGGTATCAGCTCGGTGCAGTTGTCCTTGTTGCCTTTTTCCTGCTCCTGCGAGGCGTCGATAAAGGCCAGGCTGCCGTTGTAGTAGGTGTTGTAACGCGCCTTGAAGGAGTGCCACCAGCGGGTGCGCCCCGTATTTTTCTGCGTGGAGCATCCGGCCGCCATGACCAGGGTCAGGACGGCTGCCATTACTACTGTATATATATTTTTGATAGGTCTCACTCTTTCTTTAACTTACGATGTATGCTTTTTATTGTCTTCAGCAGACCATAAATGAGGATGGACACAAAGATTATCGATGCTCCGGAAGGCACATTGAGCCAGTAAGACACCGCCAGGCCGGCTATGCAGAACACCAGTCCCAGCAGGATACTGAGCGCCGCCATGCGGCGGAAGGTGTAGGTGAAGAGGTTGGCGGTCATCTGGGGGATGGTGAGCAGCCCCATCACCAGCACGATGCCTATCATGCGGAGGGTGGCCACGATGGTCATGGCCGTGAGCACCATCATGAGATACTCTATCCGGGTGACGGGCAGGTGCTGCGAACGGGCGAACACGGGGTCGAAGGCCACACTGACGATGACCGGCAGCAGCAGTCCAAACACCAGGACCACCACGGCGGCCAGCGCGCCCAGCAGCCACAGGTCGGCGGTGCCGATGGTGAGGATGTTGCCGAAGAGGTAGGCCGACAAATCGGTCATGAAGCCTGGCGTGAGGAAGCAGCAGATGATGCCCACACTCATGCCAAACGTCCAGAACATGGCGATGGCCGAGTCTTCACGGACACTGCCGTCGCGCGAGAGCCACTGGATGCCGCAGGCGCTGGCCACGGCAAACACCATGGCCGACAGCACGGGGTTGAGCCCGCAGTAGACACCGATGCCGATGCCGCCCAACGAGGCGTGGGTAATGCCGCCGCTGATGAACACCAGGCGGCGCGACACGACATAGGTGCCCACCAGCCCACACAAGATACTGGCCAGAAGACTTCCCAACAGGGCGTTCTGGAAAAAGGTATAGTCGAGGATTGACATTCTTTTGGATTCTTCTTTCTGTTTGTTCTTCGAGACTGGGCTAACCCTCCAGGAGCATCATCAGCTCGTCTTTCAGCTGGTCGGGCACCTGGATGCCGCGCAGCGCCAGACTGCGGTTCCATCCGGCCACCTCGTCGGGGCGCATGGTATAGAGCACCTCGCGAAACTGCTCTGTCTCTTCTTCCGTATAGTCGGCCGACGGCCGGCCCCGGAAGGCGTCCAGCTCCTCGTCGTCATAGTATTCTATCGGGCGCACGGCGGCCTCCAGCATACAGTCTTGCTCGCACTTGTCGCCACGACCGGTGCAGGTGCCACACGAGGTGTCGCCTTCGGCCGACGGGCCGGACTTGGACAGGCTTCGCCCGACGAGGAGTATCACGCCCAACACGACGAGTACCAATACACAGACTATCAACATATTATAGAGTTATCAACAAGTTTATAACCACTGTGCATTTCACACTTATTCATTGACTTCCGCCACCTGAAATCCAGCCTTGGCCAAGTCTTCCCAATAATGGGGATACGACTTGGTGACCACCTGGGGATTATTCACCGTGATGTGGCCCAGGCTCAGGGCCAAAGGGGCAAAGGCGAGGGCCATGCGGTGGTCCTCATAAGTGTCTATCACGGGATGGTCGGCCGGTGCGCACCGCTCGCCGTCCCACACCAGTTCACGTCCTTCCACATCGTTGACCACAAATCCGAGCTTGCGCATCTCGGTCTTGAGGGCCTCGATACGGTCGGTCTCCTTGATTTTCAGGGTTTGCAAACCGGTGAAGCGAAACTTCACGCCCATGGCGCAGCAGCAGGCCACAAAGGTCTGGGCCAGGTCGGGCGCACTCACAAAGTCATATTCCAGATGGGGCAGTTTGCGTCCGGTGCATTTCAGCCGCACCCGGGTGGGCACTCCCTCGGGGGCCTCATCGAAGAGGGTCTTCACCCCGAGCAGACTGAAGATGTAACGCACGGTGGAGTCGCCCTGCCGGCTACCGTCGGCCAGTCCGGTGAGCGTCACCTCGCTGTCGGCGCTGTCGCTCAGGGCCACCATCTCATACCAGTAGGAGGCGGCGCTCCAGTCGTTCTCTATATAATAAGGTGAGGGCCGATAGGGTTTCGGCTTCACCGTGATGGTGTCGATGTCGGTCCATTCGGCGTCGGCGCCATAGGTAGTCATCACCGAGAGGGTGAGGTCGATGTAGGGCCGGGAGATAATTTCGCCCGTCAGCCTCAGCTGCAGTCCGTTCTTCAGTGCGGGTCCTATCATGAGCAGGGCCGAGATATACTGCGAGCTCACATTGCCCGGTATGGCGATGGCGCTGCCGTCGAGCTGGTGGCCGCGGATGCGCAGCGGGGGGAATCCCTCCTCACCCACATAGTCGATGTCGGCACCGAGATAACGCAGGGCGTCCACCAGTATCTTGATGGGGCGGTGCTTCATGCGGTCGGTGCCGGTGATGGTGTGCTCACCGGGGGTCACGGAGAGATAGGCCGTAAGGAAGCGCATGGCCGTTCCGGCCGCCTTGATGTCTATCACGTCGGGCATCTGCTTCAGGGCGCGGAGCGTCACCTCAGTGTCGTCACAATCGGAAAGATTCTGGGGAAAATCGTCACCGCCCGAGAGGGCATGGATAATCAAGGCCCGGTTGCTGATGCTTTTCGAGGCGGGCAGGTCCACTTGTGTCTGGAGCCGGGGGGGGGCTGTTATGATATATTGCATAGGTGTTGTCTTTTTCTTTTCTGTTGTATTGACTCGGATGGCAAAATTACGGAATAATATCGGTATAGACAAAAAAGCGGTGCTAAAAAAGGTCTTCGTGAATATCTTTTCAGTATTTATAGGTAGCCGACGGAGGACGCGCCACATGGGTTTACCCGCATGAAACACCCTGCCACTGTCAGCATGCAAGAGGTGGCACAGGGTTTCAAATCATCTGATTACGAGGCTACAGAATTGATATATATCAATATTCAAGCGAAAAATGCGACAATTTATTATTCCTTCATGGTCTATTCTGAAAAACTTCATATCTTTGCAACGTGTTTTTCATAGTATTAGATTTAAGGTTAACAAGGTTGGGGACTCAGCGGAGCCCCTTTTTTTATGCCCATACCCCAACTCCATGACCCGTGTCACCCGTGTCTTGCCCTGTCAACTTTGCCCCTGCCTTAGATAAATGTCAAGCCATGGCCAAATAAGTCATGTAATTGCGCCAAATTTCTATATTTGGCGCATTTTCATCACTTATCCGGAGTCTTCTCTTATCTTTTACTTTCTGATTACCAAGAAGTTGTGCCGGCACGCAGCGTTCAAGCCCGGGCCTGTCCTCAAAATCACAACCTGCAAGGCCTAAAATTCCGCCCCAAGAGGCCCCGTCCCCACCCTGTCCCGGCACACGAAATGACACCTCCGGACAGGCATGACAGTGTAATCTGCATTTTGCAAAATAGAAGTTCACGGACAGTGAAATTTTAAATAATATCAAAATTCACGGTTTTGAAATGCGAAAAGCAGGTCCATTTTTTTGTGTTTGAAGAATATTACATTACCTTTGCGGTCGCAAAGCCCGAGGCATCAGCTGTGGCAATCTGTCAGCGGCGAGCCGGCGACGCTCCGCGTGGCACGGTCTTTGCAAATGAACAGAAAAGAGAATTTTTCTAATTAACAAAAACATAGAATTAATTATGGTAAGTTACAAAGATTTAGGCCTCGTAAATACTCGCGAGATGTTTAAGAGAGCCATCAACGGCGGTT
>CALGHW010000410.1 GCA_937916075.1 uncultured Prevotella sp. | reverse complement strand
TCGAGCTCCTGGTGCGCGCTCTCCATCTCACGGAGCGAGGTAAGATAGTTGCGCTGCAGTTCCACCACCTGTGTGTTTTCCATATAGGCCACCACCTGTCCGGCTCTCACCTTGTTGCCCTCATGCACGGCAAAGTTTCTCACCACACCTGCCACTAAGGGCGACACCTCTGCCCGGCTCTGCGGGTCGAGCGCCAACTGTCCGCTGGCCCTTACCGTCTGTCCCAGTCTGCGCTTGTCCATCGGTCCTGTCTGGATGTCGACGGTAGCTATCTGCTGGGCCGTCAGCGTCACTTCATCCGGCACTTCCTCTACACGGGCCGAGTCGTCACCGGCCCTCTCCTTGTCGGTGCTGCCATTGCCGCAGGCCGTCAAGGCCAAGGCAAGGGTCAGCATGGATATGATTTTTCTCATCGTTTTGTTCTTTTATATTTCTGTTTCGTTTACATTCTGAGGGAATCCCCCTCCTGTTCATCTCCCCAACAGGTAGTTGAGTTCCGTCACAGCCTTGTTGTAGTCTCTGACGGCCTCGGCACGAGCCAGATGGGTGTCCACATAATTCTGCATATTCTGCATCAGTTCCAGATAGCCGATGGCCCCGTTCTCGTAAGATGTCTGCGAGATACGGCGCATCTCGTCGGCACGCGCCACGGCCTCCTTGTCGTAATAATCGAGCAACTCCTTGGCCTTATCATACTCATTGAGCTTGACGAGATAGGTGGCGGCCTGGGTTTGCATCTGCCGCTCATGGTCCACACGGGCCATCTCCACGTCGCGCTTGGCGGCCCTCACACGTCCGCGCTGCGCACCGAAGGCCAAAGGGATATTCAGTCCCACCTCGAAGCCCATAAAGTTGCCCTTGTCGAAGGCCGAGCGGTCGATGTCATAGGGATTGAAGCCCTTGATGACAAGCTGGGTACTGGCGGCCAGCGACACGGTGGGCAGAGCCTCGCTCTTCACACTCTTGAGGGCTGCCTCGGAAGCCTTGATTTTGCTTTCACCATACAGGGCTTGGGGAGTTGTCGTACCGTCATAACGAGAAGCGAAGGAGGCCTGCAGCGGACAAAGCGACGAGTCGGCCGGGACTATCGGCAGGTCGGTGTTGAGCCACTGCATCAGCTGGAGCTGGGCCACCTGGTAGTCACGTTCCACCTTCTTCACGGCCATCCGGTTCTCACTCACCAGGCGGTCAGCGTTGATAAGTTCCAGCCGACCGGTCTCGCCCACCCTGTTCTGGGCCAAGGCCACCCGGCGGAAATTGGCGTAGAGACTGTCCTGCTGGTGAAGCAGGACGCTCCGCTCATGCTCATAGACCAGTTGCTGATAGGCCAAGGTCACCTCCCGGCGCACCTCGGCAGCCGTCAGTTCGAGCGCATTGCGCTCCACCTGAGTCTCTGCCTTGAGTTGCCTGCGCTTGCGACTGTAAACAATGGGCAGACTGAAGTTCTGGCTCACGGTGACAGCATTGTCCGGACTGCCGCCGCTGGTAGGGTCCTGTGCCAGGGTAATGGAGGTAGGATCCAGGTCAAACGAGGTGCCCTGCAGGTCGACGGCCCGCTGCACGGCAATACGTCCGCTGCGCAGCGAGAGGTTGTCGGCCAGGGCCATGCGCAGGCAGTCGTCGAGCGAGAGAGTTCGTTTCTGGGCATGGGCAGTCAGCATAATGACTGCCATTCCGATGACTATGAAATATTGTTTCATGATGCTTTCTCTTTTGTAAAGGTTTTATAAATGCAGGGCAACACCAGGAGCGTGAGCACAGTGGCGGTAATGAGGCCACCGATGACCACCGTGGCCAGCGGACGTTGCACCTCGGCACCGTCGCTGGTGGACAGGGCCATGGGCAGAAAGCCGAGCGAAGCCACCAGGGCGGTCATGATGACAGGCCGCAGACGGAGCAAGCAGCCGTCAACGATGCGCCGATGGATATCGGTCACACCGTCGCGCTCCGACTGGTTAAACTGGTTGATGAGCACCAGACCATTGAGCACCACCACGCCAAACAGGGCGATAAAGCCCACACCAGCAGAAATGCTAAACGGCATACCACGCAGCCACAGGGCCAGGATGCCGCCGATGGCCGACAGAGGAATGGCCGTAAAGACGATCAGCGTCTCGCGCACACTCCGCAGGGCGACATAGAGCAGGAAAAGGATGATACACAAGGCCACCGGCACGGCCACGCCGAGACGGGCCTTGGCCTCCTTGAGGTTCTGAAACTGTCCGCCATAGGTGTAATAGTAGCCGGCGGGCAACTGGAGCCGGCGGTCGAGTATCTGCTCGATGTCATGGATGGTGCGTTCCACATCACGCCCACGTACATTGAAGCCCACATAGATGCGGCGCTGTCCCTCGTCGTGGGTAATCTGGGCCGGGGCATCCGCATATTGGATGCGGGCCACCTGCTCCAACGGCACCGTGCCGCCACCAGGAAGAGGCAGATAGAGGCGACGCAGGCTCTCCACGTCGTTGCGTAGGTCTTTGTCCATGCGCACCACGATGTCAAACTTGCGGTCTTCCTCATACACGGCCCCGGCCTCGCTGCCGGCAAAGGCGGTCTTGAGGATGTTGTTGGCGTCTTTCACCGAGATGCCGTAGCGGGCCAGCTGGTCACGGTCGTAGACCACCTGAAGCTGGGGCAGACCGCTCACGCGCTCCATCTGGGGCTGGGTAACGCCCTCTACGCCCCGGATGAGCTGGGCCACCTGCCGGGCTGAGGCCGACAACTGGTCGAGGTCGTTGCCATAAATATTGATGGCCACATCCTGCTTGATGCC
>CALGHW010000409.1 GCA_937916075.1 uncultured Prevotella sp. | reverse complement strand
CTCAAGCAGGTACGTCTTGAGGAGGGCGATCTTCCTCCTATCCTCGACATCGAGAAAGTCACAGCCGAGAAAATGGGGCGTGAGGCACTCCTCAAAGGCGTGAGGCAGTGGATTGACATCGTGGAGAAACACTATGGCGTCCGCCCCATCATCTATGTGTCCGACCTCGTGAAGCGCGACTACCTCGACACCCCATCGCTGCACAGCTACCACTATATCATAGCCCGCTATGTGGCCGACCCGGCCCGGATGCACTCCAAGGAATGGACCATCTGGCAATTCTCCGAGCATGGACGTGTCGGGGTCCGCCCCAATCCTTACCTGTCGCAGGTGGACATTGACATCAATATGTATCAGGGCAGCTTTTCACAGTTCTGCCGGTTTGTGGAAAATGTAAGCCTGAAAAAATAAGCAAGACAAGATGGACAGAAAAACATTTGAAGCCTTTGTGGCAGTGCATGAGCGTCCCATCGAGGCCATCAGCAAGGCGGCTTGGAAGCTGCACCAAGAAGTAAACCAAACCTACGGAGGCGAGTTGCCTTACGGCTATCACCTGTCGATGGTGGCCGACAATGTGTTGAAGTACGGGCATGTGGTCATCGTCAGTGAGGATGACATCCTGCCCGTGGTGTTTGGCGCCTATTACCATGACAGTATCGAGGACGCGCGCCAAACCTACAACGACGTGATGCGGAAAGCCCAGAGCATGATGAGCGACAGCCAGGCCCTGATGGCCACGGAGATTGTCTACGCGCTGACCAACGACAAGGGACGAAACCGCTCGGAAAGAGCGGGCGAGCACTATTACCAGGGCATCCGGTCGACACCCTATGCCCCGATGGTCAAACTGGCCGACCGGCTGGCCAACATGACCTACAGCGCAAGGGGAAAAGACCCCGGCAATATCCGGATGAGAGCCGTGTACCGCAGTGAGTGGCCACACTTCCTGCAAGCCATCACTACCGGCAGCGACGACTGGCGGCTGATATTGCCGGCACCCATGGTCAGGGCGGCTTACGACATCATGACTGTATAATCCTGTCTGGAGGCGGAAATCATCTAAAAGTAAACGCCAACGGTCGTTTTTTCTTCATAAACATTTGCTTGATTCGCTAAAGTTGCTTAATTTTGCAAATGAATCTTAACCAACAAAAAAGATATGAATATGAGAAAAATGATTTTGGCCATAGCTGTCGCTTGCCTGTCGGCTGTGGGAGTGTCCGCCCAAAGCGAGAAGCCCTTCTACGGACTGGGCAATCGGGTGGGCGTGGGTATCGGTGTGGGTACCGAGGGTATCGGCATCGACGCAGCCACCAGTTTCAACAAGTATTTCGGTGTGCGGTTGGGCCTGAACATCATGCCCGACATCAACCTCAAGACCAATGTGGACGTGGAGTCAAACGTGGATACAAACTACGGTTCGACAAACGTCCCCAGCGAGGTGGAGGTGAAAGGGTCGCTGAAGCGCACCACGGTAGACCTGAAGTTTGACTGCTATCCCTTCCCCAATGCCAGCTCCTTCTTTGTGACCGCCGGCTTCTCGATGGGCGGCAGCAAGCTTGTCAAGGTGACAGGACACAGTGATGAGCTGGCCAATCTCCGGGAGCAGGCTGAAAACTACGGTATCCAGATTGGCGACTACAACATCCCGTTTAATGACAACGGTGATGTGGAGGGTGGCTTGAAGGTAAACGGCTTCCGTCCCTACCTCGGCCTGGGCTTTGGCCGCCTGGTGCCGAAAGGCCGTGTGGGCATGCGTTTCGAGATGGGCGTGCAGTTTCACGGCAAACCCAAGGTATATGCCGAGGGGGTAGACACGGACGACCTGCTCAACCAGCTTGACAAGGAAACCTCGGACGACATTTCCAAAATCATGGATAACTTCAAGGTATGGCCCGTGCTCAAGCTGAGCATCCGCGGACGCATCCTCTAACGCCCCAACGGGCTCATTCCATTTTTTTTCACCCCCGGCGACAAGTCTCTTTTTACGGCTTGTCGCCGGGGGTGAAATCTTTTACAGGCGGTATGTAGGGAGAAGGGCGGCTTGAAGTGATGCTTTTATATGCCTCTATACTCTCTTTCGGCCCGTATGTCCAGCTCT
>CALGHW010000408.1 GCA_937916075.1 uncultured Prevotella sp. | reverse complement strand
CTCCCGCCGATGTGATGGAAAGAAGCGGTGATGCTGATATATTGTTGACTAACAAGGTGGTGATTGACGCGGCCTTGCTAGACCAGTTGCCCCGGCTGAAGTATGTTGGGGTGCTGGCCACGGGCTATAATGTGGTGGACATCGAGGCGGCCCGTCAGCATGGTGTTGTCGTGACCAATATTCCGGCTTATAGCACAGACAGTGTGGTGCAGATGACGTTTGCCCACCTCTTTAATATGACCAACCGTATCGCCCATTATGCCGAGGAGAACAGCAAGGGACGCTGGAGCCGCAACGCTGACTTCTGTTATTGGGACACTCCACTGCCTGAGATAGCCGGCAAGACGATAGGTATCGTCGGACTGGGGCATATCGGAATGAAGGTGGCCCGCCTGGCGCATGATTTCGGGATGGATGTGTTTGCCTGTACCAGCAAGAATGCGACCGACCTGCCCGAGGGTGTCCACAAGACTACCCTGGAAGGATTGTTGGGCGTGAGTGACGTGCTTACGTTGCACTGCCCGCTGACTCCGCAGACGCGTGAGATGATTAACGCCGAGTCATTGGCCCAGATGAAGCATGGCGCCTTGCTGATTAATACAGGCCGCGGACCGCTGGTCAACGAGTATCATGTGGCTGAGGCTTTGAAGAGCGGACAGCTTGGCGGTTATGGAGCCGACGTGATGTGTGAGGAGCCGCCTTGTGAGTCTAATCCGCTGTTTAAGGCTCCCAATGCTTTTATTACACCTCATATTGCCTGGGCAACCTTGGAGGCGCGCACACGCTTGATGGAGATTGCCGTGGCTAACGTGAAGGCTTTTATCGGTGGCTCACCGATTAATGTGGTTAACGCATGAATGAGAGTCTGAACTTCACGGTCGTCCAGCCTCTCATCGAGTTCTTGGGCACCTTTGCTTTCGCCATTTCCGGCATCCGTCATGCCGCTGCCAAGCATTTCGACTGGTTTGGTGGCTATGTGTGTGGCGTGGCTGTGGCCATCGGTGGAGGTACTATCCGTGATGTGATGTTGGGGGCCACGCCCTTTTGGATGACCACACCTTGGTATTTGGTCTGTACGGCGATGGCCTTGGCCCTCGTCATCGTGTTTGCCAAGGTGATGGAGCGGATGAGCAACACGTGGTTCGTGTTCGACACGCTGGGGCTTGCCCTGTTCAATATTGCCGGTATTCAGAAGAGTCTGGCCTTTGAACAGCCGTTTTGGGTGGCTATCATCATGGGCTGTATCACGGGGGCGGCTGGCGGCGTGATTCGTGATGTGCTGCTCAACAATGAGCCTGTCATCTTCCGCAAGGAGATTTACGCCATGGCCTGTGTGGCCGGAGGATTGGCTTATTGGGGCCTATCGGTTGTGGGCAGTCCTGTGGAGCTGACGGCTACCGTGAGTTTCCTGGTCACTTGCATTATTCGTTTTTTGGCTGTGCGCTATCATATCTCGCTCCCGGTATTGAAGGGGACTGGCGATTGATAAAAAATGACCGCTAAACGGGCTTTTTACGAGATGTAGGATACATTGTGTCTTGTAAAAAGCCCGTTTAGCGGTTTTTCTATCAGGAGTTTATTTTATTACTTTCACATTCTTCACCAAGTCTTTTGGGGTGATGCCTTCTCCCTGTTCGGTATGTATCTGCAGACCTTTGAGGGTGATGCCGTCCACTCGGTTGAGGATGATGCCCTCGCGGCTGCTAAATACAGAGTGGCTGATGTCTACATCCTTGACAGGCATCTCGGGCAAGCCGTTGATGTAGGCGGCCCGGGCGGCACCGTTGCAGACGATGTCGCGGATATGGATGTCGCGGAAGCTGGGTGTCGTCTCGTCTACTGGATGGGCTTCCGCTTTGTTGTTGCCGGCGTTGGCTCCTGCGTAATAGAGGTCAAACACAATGGCATCACCGGGAATGTTGGCCATTCCCACTTGGTCCACATAGATATGCTCCACCACACCGCCGCGACCACGGGTTGACTTGAAGCGCAGGCCGCAGTCGGTACCGATAAACTGGCACTTGTTGACCCAGATGTTGCGGGCTCCTCCCGACATCTCGCTGCCTATCACGAAGCCGCCATGTCCGTGGTATACCCTGCAGTTGGTGACAATGACGTTTTCGGTGGGCATTCCCCGGTCGCGTCCTTCCTTGTCGCGTCCCGACTTGATGCAGATGGCGTCGTCGCCCACGTCGAGCGAGCAGTCTTGGAGCAATACGTTCTTACACGACTCAAGGTCCAGGCCGTCACCGTTTTGGGCATACCAGGGATTACGGATATTCACGTTGCGGATAATGAGGTTTTGGCACATTAGCGGATGGATGTTCCAGCTTGGTGAATTCTCAAAAGTGGGGCCGTCAAGCAGGATGTTCTTGCAGCCGATGAACGACAGGAGCACGGGGCGCAGAAAGTCGTGCACCTTCAGCCAGGAGGCATCGTCATTGTTGCGGTAGGCCTCTTCCATATACCGCTTGTCGTTGCTGATGTCGCGGATGGCGTCAGATGGATACCACACGTCCTTCTTTTCGTTGAGGGCGCCCGTCTTGATGAGTGTGCTCCACTGTCCGGAGGTGAGTTTTCCCTTCTTGACTGGTCGCCATGCTTGTCCGTTGCCGTTGAACACACCGTTGCCTGTGATAGCGATATGTTCGGCCTGATTGGCTGTGAGGGGTGACATGCAGCGGCGTGAGCGCACGCCCTCGAAGAATGACTCCACCAGCGGGTAGTCTGCCCGGTTGTTGGAGAAGAGCACCAGTGCGCCGTCGTCCAGGTGTAGCTCGATATGGCTTTTCAGTTCTATCGGTCCTGTATACCACACGCCGAACGGGACAATCAGCCGGCCGCCTCCCCGTTTGTCCAGGTGGGCGATGGCCTTGGCAAAGGCCTGTGTGTTGAGCGTTCTGCCATCGGCCACGCCGCCGAAGTCTGTCAGCTTGACGCTGTAGGCGGGTATTTGTGGTTGGGCGATGCGTTCCATTGGGAAGGGCGCTCCATTATAAGGGTTGTCCTCGGCCTGTGCCGCTGAGGCTGCCCATAGCGGGCAGATTAGCAGCCAGTTTGCTATCAGTCTTGTTATCTTGTTCATGGTCTTGTCGGATAGAGTAAAAAAATGGTTTATTTAATTTTCGCGCTGATTTTCTTCAAGTCTTTCTCTTGGCTCGATGAGCCGACCCAAATGTCATACTTGCCGGGCACCACACGCATGGTGTTGGTCTTCACGTCCCACCCCTCAAAACTATTCCGTGGCAGGTCTATCTCCACATACTTGTTCTCGCCAGGCTTGAGCGTGACGCGCTTGTAGCCGCGGAGTGTGCGGATGGGGCCTTCTTTGTCGGCAGTGTTGCGGATATATGCCTGTACGGTCTCCGTACCCGTTTGTGTGCCTGTATTGGTGACACTCACCACCAGCTTGCCGTGTTTGGCGTCATAGGTGGGCCGGTCTATATCGAAAGTCGTGTAGCTCAGTCCGTAACCGAAGGCAAACAGCGGTTCGCCCTTGAAATAGCGGTAGGTGCGGTTGGTCATGCGGTAATCCAGAAAGTCGGGCAAATCGCTGTCCTGCTTGTAGAAGGTGACGGGCAGCTTGCCGCTGGGATTGTAGTCACCGAAGAGGATGTCGGCCACGGCCTCGCCACCCCGTTCGCCACCATACCAGGCCTGGAGAATGGCCTCGCAGCGTTGGCTTTCGGGCAGCAGTCCGACACAACAGCCTGAGCAGTTGACAAAGACGATACGCTTGCCAGCCTCGTGGAGTGCTTTGATAAGGTCGCGCTGCACTTGTGGAAGCTCGATGCTGGTGCGGTCGCCTCCCCTGAATCCGGGAGCGTCCACCTTCATTTCCTCACCTTCCAGCCGCGGCGATATGCCACCCACAAAGATGACTGTCCGGGCGTTACCCGTCTGGGCCAGCAGGTCGCTGACGGAGGGCTTCACCTTTTGTGTCAGGTCAAACTGCATGGTGGCCATGTCGCGTTCCTGTACATAGTCTATCTGTATCTGGTATACCTGTCCAGCCTGGAAGGTATAGTCGCGATCCCTGTAGTTGATGCGGTTGCGTCCTTTCCACTCGTTGATAATCGTGTCGCCGTTGATGATGACCCTTGTTTTGTCGTCCGATCCAGTTTTCACAGTGAGCCGCTCGTCCTTCTGAGGCTTGAATGTGCCTTCATATCGGGCTGAGAAATACTCCAGATTGACGCCTGGCGCAAATACCGTGGCTCCTCCGTTGCTCTGGTTGATGGGTTCGCTTATCTGGGCTGTGGCAACCGGTGTGCCTTCCATCTCGGTGTTGTTCCAGTAGGTGGCCTTCATGCCCGGCTTGCCGTCGGGGGTCACCAGTTCATTATAGTGGCTGAGGGTCACCTCGCTGTCAGTCAGTCCGCAGGCCGGTATATATTTCACGTTGGTGCCTGTCTTGTGGCGGATGCCTTGCAGGATGGTTGTCGTGGCGGTGGGATAGCCGGTGTAGTTACCCCACTGCATCACCGAGTCGTTGGCGTTGGGGCCCATCACCACGATGTCGCCATCCATCTTTTTCAGAGGCAGTATATGGTTGTTGTTCTGTAGGAGCACCATTCCCTCGCGGGCTATTCTCAGTGCCAGTTGTTTGTGGTGCGGGTTGGCCACCATACTTTCGGGTATACGCGTCCATGCCACCAGTTCATCCCGGTCGAAGTCGCCCAGTTCGAAGCGCGCTTTCAGCAGCCTTCTTACACTCACGTCAATATCCTTTTCGCTGATGTCGCCCCGTTCCACGGCTTCAGGCAGCCGCTTGTAGTTGGCGCCACACTCCACGTCGGTGCCCGACAGCACAGCCTTGGCCGAAGCCTCTGCCGCATCCTTCGACACCTCGTGGCGCCCTTTGATCCAGAAGTCGCCCACGGCGCCGCAGTCACTGACAATCAGTCCTGGAAATTTCCATTCCTCGCGGAGTATCTGTCGCTCGTATCGGTTATTGCCGCAGCAGGGCTGTCCGTCGATACGCTGGTAGGCACACATCACCTCGGCCACATGACCTTTCTGCACCAGTGCCTTGAAGGCCGGCAGATAGGTTTCCCACAGGTCGCGTTCGGGCAGTTGCTGGATGTCAAACGAGTGGCGGTTCCATTCCGGTCCGCTGTGTACGGCAAAGTGTTTTGCGCAGGCCAGCAGCTTCTTGTATTTTGCTGTCTCGGGTCCTTGCAGTCCGCGCACTACGGCCAGGCCCATCCTTTCCGTGAGGTAAGGGTCTTCCCCGTAGGTCTCTTGTCCGCGTCCCCATCGTGGGTCTCGGAATATATTGATGTTGGGCGTCCAGAACGAGAGGCCTTGGTAGCGTTTGATGTCGCCCGAGCGTTTGGCTTGCTGGTGTTTTACTCGCGCCTCGTCGCTCACGGCCGTGAACACCTGTAGGAGCAAGGCGTCGTCCCATGAGGCGGCCATGTTCATGGTGATGGGGAAGACGGTGGCGAAGCCGTTGCGGCCGATGCCGTGGAGCGCTTCGCTCCACCATTCAAACTGGGGGATGCCCAGTCGCGGAATGGCCGGCGAGCCGTTCATCATCAGGAGTGATTTCTCCTTCAGGGTGAGTCGGCTGGTCAGGTCGGCGGCTCGTTCTTCGGCAGATAGGTCAGGGTTTTGGTAGGGTAGCATTTGTGCCTGGGTGCCGATGGCCCATAGCGTCAGCAATGCAATGGTTAGCTTGCGTTTTTTCATTCGTCGGTAGTTTTGGTTTGGGTAAAAGACACTATTGTGTGATGTGTGGCTCTTATTTCACCACAATCTTGCGGCCTTGGTGGATATATATCCCCTTGGGCAGCGACTGGAGGTCATGCTCGGCGGGAGTGTTGCGGGCCACGCTCCCGTTGAGGAAGTACACCCGGCTGTCGGTCGTGCCGGCTGCGGTTTGGCTGTCGGTCAGTATATCCTGGATGCCGTCGGTGGTGGTGCCGTCCGTGTTGACGGTGTAGCCCCGTTGTTGGCCTCCGGCGTTTTGTGCTTTGGTGATGTTGGACACCAGGCTGTTGAGATAGATTTCCAGGTTGGTGTATCCGCTGGCGGTTACCTTCTTGCCGTCTGAGGCGTCGTCCATGTCCAGTCCGTGAATGTCTTCCCAGTCGTCGGGTATGCCGTCGCCGTCAGAGTCTTTGGGAGCTTTCTTTCCGGTCAGTGTGGGCCATCCGCCGGCATCGTCCTGTGTGTTGATGATGCCCGGTGTGCAGCCGTTTCCCGTGTAGGTGGCGATGCTGTCGCGCACGTCGTTGATGATGACAGCGTCCAGTTCGTCGCGGCTCTTGCTGCATCCGGCATAGTCGAGCACACGCTCATAGGCGTCGTGTGCCGAGTGGGTGGTGACGGCCACAAACGCCATCGGCTGGTCGAGCCGGATGGAGTCCTTGGTGGCTTGGGTATAGGTGTTGTCCACCTTGGAGTTGTCTATTTGGTTGTATATGCCGTAGGTCCAGTTGTCCTTGGTCACCTTGGGATACTTGGTGTTTACGTTTCCGTTCACATAATATTTGCCCCACACGTGCCACATCTTGTCCCACTCGTTGGGCTTGTCAGAGTCGTGGGCGGTATAGCTGGAGGTGCGTATGCCCACGGCGGCAATGCGCATCTGGCGCGTCTGGTCACGCTTCTCGGTGGTGGGGCCTGGCTTGTAGTAGTTGTTCACGATGTTCACGTTCATGCCTTCGCCGCCGTAGCATCCCTCGCCGCCCCAGTTATAGATGACGTTGTTGCGCATGTCCATGCGCTCGTCGGTCTGCGTGCTGGGGCGCGGGCCCAGTCGGGGTGTGCGCGAGGTGTGGTGTACCATGAGGTTATGATGATAGGAGGCGCCGCTGCCGCCCCAGTTGCCGCCGTAGCCGTGGGCTCCCTTGGAGTGGCCGGCGTTTTGCAGGCTCTGCGAGGCGATGCACCACTGCACGGTGAGGTTTTTTGATCCGTACACCGACAGACATTCGTCGATGCTCCATGACACCGAACAGTGGTCTACGATGATGTCGTGCCGGTCCATGGCTCCCAGTCCGTCGCCCTCATGGTGGGCCACGTTGCGGTTGCCGCAGCGGAAGCGCAGGTAGCGCAGTATCACGTTGTCGGCCTTGATGGTGAAGGGCCAGTCGGCGATGCAGATGCCGTCGCCGGGTGCGGT
>CALGHW010000407.1 GCA_937916075.1 uncultured Prevotella sp. | reverse complement strand
GAGCGTCAATGGGCGTATGCCAAACGGCTTAAACAGGCAGGCGTCGAATCCGGCCTGATGCAGTTCTTGCTCAATGCTCCGCTCATGGGCGGTCATGGCCACCACGGCCATCTGTTGATGGTCTATACGGCTTATCAGCTCGCGTCCGCCCATCTCGGGCATTTCGATGTCGGCCATCAGGATATGTGGTTGCCACATTTGGGCTGTCCGTATGGCCTCGTCAGTATGCTGGCAGGTGATGACATTCCATCGGCCCAGGCGGATATGAGCAAACAGCTCCCTGAGCAACTGGAGCTGTAGCGGGTCGTCATCCACGATGAGCACCTTATAAGCTTCGGCGGCCGCGATGCGTTTGGTGATATCGGCATTGGGCGCGGACTTTTCTGCTTGTTCCTTGTGGATATCTTTGGCAATGGGGATTTTCACTTTGAAGGTAGTGCCTTCCCCCTTCTTGCTCCACAGTCGGATGTCGCCCCCCAACAAGGTTACAGCCTCTCGGGTGATGGACAGGCCCAGTCCCACTCCTTCGACCCCCTGTGCGTTGGGCAGTCGGGTAAAGGCCTGAAACACCCGTTGACATTCCTCGTCGGTCATGCCCATGCCAGTGTCGGTCACTTGCAGTGTGAGCCAGTCGTTGACCACGGCAGCTTTCACCGTTACCTTCCCCTCGACAGTGTATTTCAAGGCATTGCTGATCAGATTGTCCAATATCTGTTTGATTCTGAAGGCATCGCCCTGGCACAGGGTCTGTCCGCACGCTTCTGTGTGACATTCCAGGGTGAGCTGCTTGGCCTTGGCCTGTGCTTGGCGTTCGCCCACACTGCTTTCCACAAGTTGGGCCGGCATAAAACTTACGTTGTGTGGCTTAGCCAGTCCGTTTTCCAGTTGGTGATAGTCCAGCAGCGCGCTGACCAGGTGGTGCAGATGTTGCGCCGAGCTCCGGATGTTGTCCAGATAGTTTTTCGCCTTCTCGCTCAAGTTTTGTTCTTCCAGCAGTTCGATGAAGCCAGCGATAGAGGCTGCCGGTGCCTTGATGTCGTGCGTGATGGTGAGCAGAAGCCGTTCGCGCTGGTTCATTACCCGTTCGGTCTCGGCCTTGGCCCGTTCGAGATTTCTCCGGTATATGTGTTCTTTGCGTATGTCATGATATACTTGCAGCAGCAGGATGATAGCTACAGTTACAGCGATGGCGGCCAGCAGGGCCATTTTGGCCAAGGTGGCCCTGCGTACTTCCATATCCTGTGAGAGAGCCGTTCGCAGGCTGTTTTGCTCGTCGGCCTGAATATCCTCCATGAGCAGTTGGGTGCGTTGTGCCAAGGCTACACTGACAGCCTCAAGCTTGTCGCCCCGCGTGGCGATGTTGCGTTGCTGTGCCTGTTTGGCCCTGTTCTCTTCTTCCTTGATGGAAGCCAGCACGTCGGCCACGGTGTCTGCGATGTCAATACGGTGGTTGATGGTGTCGATAGCCGTATGAGCCTGTTCCCTTCTCACATTGACGGTGTCCTCATGAGGTCGTTTGAAAGCGTCGGCCAGTCGGGCAAAGAATCCCCTTTTTGACTTGACCACCTCGTAGACCGTTTTTTCTCCAGCCTTCACCTCTGTGGTTTGCGGGTGGATGACTACCGAGTCATGTCCGTTGTGCAGGTCGTTCACCTTCTTAATAAAGAAGGCGTCGTGATCATGACTGGCCATGTCTACAAGGATACGTTCCATGTTTTCCTGTTTCAGGGTCAGCAAGTCCAGCAGCGAGTCGATGCGCTCCTTTTGTCGCTTGTTGCCGATGAGCTGTTTCAGTCGGTGTGCTGTCTGTCGGGTTTGGACCATGGTGTTCTCAAAGTGTTGCCACTCATCGACATCCCCCATGCATACCGACCGTTCCGCATTGTTGGCTTCCAGCAGGCAATAGACCATGCTGTCGGCCGCATTACGCCTTTCCATCATTTGGGCTCTGGCCTGTCCGACGGTTTGCAGGGTGCGGTTGTTGGCATAAATCAGCCATCCTGAATATGCCAAGACGAAGATAAAGACGATGTAGCCGATGGCTACCTTGATGTGAATGTCTATCCTGAACATATCGATACGTTGTGTTTGTTGGTTTTAATGTTGGCAAAGGTAGTGCAAATGAGGGACATGACAAAATGAATCTTGATTCATTTTTCATGTCCGAGTGCCGCCTACCTTCTTTAAAGGTAGTGCAAATGAGGGACATGACACGATTGCGACCAACGGGCAGCAATCTTCAGAATCTTGATTCATTTTTCATGTCCGAGTGTCGCAAAAAAAGCCCCATCTCTCAGCCTCTCGCTGAAAGATGGGGTGCCATGTTGTCCTGAAACTTCTCTTTTTCTCTCAAATTCTATATGATAATTGCTGTGTCAGAAGTTGAAGAGAGGCAGTGGTCTTGCCTCAATACCTATTGTCCTACTTAGCTACTGTGGTGTCGGCCGGCGTAGAAGTCGTGTCGGCAGGAGTAGAAGTGGTGTCAGACTGGAGCGACAATGACTGCTTGGCAGTGTCGGTCTTTACGGTATCGGTCTGGGTCGTGTCAGCCGGAGAGGCGTTGACCATTGTGGAAGACTCGTTGGCAAATACGTTGCTAACTGAAACCATGAACATGGCCGCAAGGGCTACATAAACTAACTTTCTCATAATCTTATCTTTTTAAGTGGTGA
>CALGHW010000406.1 GCA_937916075.1 uncultured Prevotella sp. | reverse complement strand
ACCTGCCAAGTTTCTCCCAGAAATCAGGCAACTTTCTCTTCGTAATCAGGCAACTCTTTTTTCTCGGCATGAGCAAATGTAATAAAAATATCATCACATACACATCTTTTCATCACACCGTACCTACTACCTCTTTCAACCGTACAGGTTGAAGATTTTTTCCGGTTTTGATGTCCCGGAACAAATGCCCTCCTTCCCCGGAGGTCCCAATGCGCTGTTTGAATATTTATCCAAAAACATCAAGTATCCCCCAAAGGAAAGACAGCAAGGACGAGTCATCGTTACTTTTATTGTAGACACAGACGGAACCGTCACCAATGTCAAAGTAGCAAAATCTGTCAACCCTTTACTTGACGCGGAAGCCATACGCGTAACGAAAGCCATGCCCCGCTGGATACCCGGCAAGCAAAACGGAGAGGCTGTAGCTGTGAAATATACATTCCCCATCACCTTCAAATTGAAATAGCGGAGTCATCTCGTTTTCTTTCCATTCCGCCTGTTTGCCTGCCTCTTCCATAAGTCAGGCCACATTCGGCCATGAAAAATGAATCAATTCATTTTGTCATTTCGCTCATTTGCACTACCTTTGCACATAACTCATAAAAACAAAAGAAACTATGCACGAAAGCGACAGTATTGTTATCATACCGACATACAACGAGAAAGAAAACATCGAGAAAATCATCCGGGCCGTCTTTGGCCTGGAGAAGTGCTTTCATATCCTGGTCATCGACGACGGCTCGCCCGACGGCACCGCCCAAATCGTACACCGGCTGATAGACACCGAATTCGGCGACCGCCTGTTTATCTTGGAGCGCAAGGGCAAGTTAGGACTGGGCACAGCCTACATCACAGGATTCAAATGGGCCTTGGAGCACAAGTATGAATATATCTTTGAGATGGACGCCGACTTCAGCCATGACCCCAACGACTTGCCGCGCCTCTATGCCGCCTGCCACGACGAGGGTTACGATGTGGCCATCGGCTCACGCTATGTGTCGGGAGTCAACGTGGTCAACTGGCCCATCGGACGCGTGCTGATGAGCTACTTCGCCTCCAAGTATGTCCGCCTGATTACCGGCTTCAAGGTTAACGACACCACAGCGGGCTTTAAGTGCTACCGCCGCCGGGTGCTGGAAACCATCGAGCTGGACAAGATTCGATTCAAGGGTTATGCCTTCCAGATTGAAATGAAGTTTACGGCCTATAAAATAGGATTCAAGATTAAGGAGGTGCCCGTCATCTTTGTCAACCGCCGTGAAGGCACGTCGAAGATGAGTGGCGGTATCTTCAGCGAGGCTTTCTTCGGTGTCATGCGTCTCCGCTGGGACGGATGGACCCGGAAATATCCTAAAATCAAGGCTTAATCTTTTCATACCCACAACCACATAAGTAAGGGCTACACCGTTGCGCAGCGAACAGTGTAGCCCTTACTTTATCATAGGCTCTCACTACCCAATAGGCTATGCATCATCACAAATCATGCATCAAGAAACCCACTTACTGGTCAGGATTCTCCACAAAGCCCTGGTAGCGGGGCTCCAGCGAACTCATCACAGAGTCATAGCTCTGGTGCATGACGGCTTGGATATTGCGCGCCCCCTTGTCCACAGGATAGATAGGCTGATGAATGGTAAGCTTAAGCGGATGCCACCCCACCCAATGCCAGTCACGCATACGAGGCATTACATCAAACGAGCCGTTGATGGTGAGCGGAACAACAGGCAACTGCAGCTCGTCGGCCAGCATGAAAGCCCCTTTCTTGAACACGCCCATGTGGCCGGTGAAAGTGCGGGCCCCCTCGGGGAACACCATCACACTCATGCCGCTCTTGAGAGTCTCGCGGGCCTTGTCATAAGTCTCGCGAATCCTGCTGGGCCCACGCTTGTCTACAAATATCTGGTGAGATGCCTGGCAGGCATAGCCCACAAATGGTATCTTGCGGAGCTGGTGTTTCATCATCCACTTAAAGTTGCGTCCCAGGAAGCCATATATCAAGAAGATGTCGAAAGCGCCCTGATGATTGGCCACAAAGACATAAGAATGTCCCGGTTCGAGATTCTCCCTCCCCTCCACTGTGACAGGCAACAGGAAGATGCGGGTGATAATCCACGACCACCAACGGCCAGGATAATATCCCCAGAAATGGCCATTGCCTACAGCACAGCCTATGCTTACCGTCAAGGCCGTCAGGATGGTCGCCACAAGCGTGACGGGAAGAGCCACACACAACTGGTATATACGATAAAGGATTTTCATCTGTTTCTATTTCTTTTTTTTGTTTTTAATTCTTAATCTTTTGCCTGATGGAGCGTTATCACCACTACCTCGCCCGGGACGCCAAAACGGAAGGGAACAAAGCCACCCAAGCCGGTACTCACATTGATGGCCCGGTCGCCATGATAATAGAGGCCGCCCCACTCTTTATAAATCCAGGCTGCCGGCGACCAGCCCAGCAGTTCAAACTGCATGGCGTGGGTATGGCCGCTCAGCGTGAGCTGCGCATGGCTCTGGGGCAATATCTTCGTGTCCCAGGCCGTGGGGTCGTGCTCCAACATCACGACAAAGGCCGAATCCGACACGCCCCGGAGCGTTTTTTTGACGTCGCCCCGCTTGGGCGCACGCCCGCTCAAGCCCAGATTCTCCATACCGGCCACCACAATAGAGTCGCGCCCACGGCGGATAACCGCATGGTCGTTGCGGAGCAGTGTCCATCCTAAATGGCGCTGCAGGTCCACCATCTCCTGACAGTTGGCCGCCTTGGTCTTCTCGTCGGCATCCACATACACCGCATAGTCATGATTGCCCAACACGGAGAACACGCCGTCGGGGGCCCGCAGCTCGCTGAGCAGCAACATGTGCTCATAGAGCTCGGAGGGCTGCATATTCTGCAGGTCGCCCGTAAAGACGATGGCATCGGCCTTTTGGGCGTTCATCAAGTTGACCGCATCAGCCAGGATATGCTGCCGCCCCGAACCATAGGTACCCACATGGGCATCGGAGAACTGCACGATGCGATAACCGTCAAAAGCCGCGGGAAGCTCCTTGGAGCTATAGTCCACCCGGCGCACCTGGACATGACTGAAGCCCGCTGTACTGCCATAGAGCAGCACATACCACAACACCAGGACCAGCACCACGCCTACCCAATGGCCATAGTTGCACCGGGATGGTATCACCCGGCGCACCGCCCACCCTATTACCGAGCACACGGCAAACACAAACTTGGGCACCACGACAGCCCCCAATAGAAACAAGTAGGTATTGAGCACAGCCGTGCTCTCAGGAGCAAAGCTGCTCAGGGTGGCCATATAGACCGTATAGATGATGATGACCACCGCCGGCAGCCACCAAAACATCCGCTTGAGCCACTGGCGCCTGCGAATACGGCGCAGGTAATGGAGGTCAACAAAAAGGTCGGCCACCAGAATCATGACCAATATCGGGAATACTATTCTTGCTATCATGAATAGGAATTATGATTATTCACATATATTTTTCTTCAACGCCCGCTCTTCCACATTGGCCGCAAGAAACCGCCTCATCACCTCCACCGGCACCCGGCGCCGACGGGCATAGTCGCGCAACTGGTCTTCGCCAATCTTTCCCAAGTCAAAATAGCGGGCCGCCGGATGCGCTATCATCAGTCCGCTCACACTGGCGTGTGGCTTCATGGCCCCGCTCTCGGTGAGCCGGATGCCGATACGCTTCATGTCGAGCGCATCGGAAAGCAGGAAGTTGAGACTGGTGTCGGGCAGCGACGGATAACCCACCGCCGGCCGGATGCCCTGAAACTTCTCACTGTGCAGCTCGGCCATCGTCAGCCGTTCGTCGGGCGCATAGCCCCACCACTTCTTGCGCACCTCCTCGTGCATCCGCTCGGCCGCGGCCTCGGCCAGCCGGTCGGCCAGAAGCTGCATCATCATCTTCTGATAGTCGTCCGCGTCAAAGTCGGTCTCCATAGCGATGTCTACCGTGGTGGCAAACATTCCCACTGTATCCTTGACACCCGACGACAACGGCCGCACAAAATCCGCCAGACAGAGGTTTGGCTTGCCGGCCTTTACATTCTGTTGCCGAAGCATCGGCCGGCGCACCCCGCAGTCAAAGCATATATCATCACCGTCGCCGTTGGCCTCACCGATATAAAACAAGGCATAAGCATGATACCGGCCCTGC
>CALGHW010000405.1 GCA_937916075.1 uncultured Prevotella sp. | reverse complement strand
AATCTATATGTTTGGATTTGCAGCCTCATTCACGGACTCCACCGTTTATTTCACCCCCGTCCAGGCTGTAGACAGCGTGTGGATAGACTCCAAGACTGGATTTCTCATGGGCCGTGACAACTATTCACTCCAGCTCAAGAATATGCTGGCCAACAAGATGCAACGCCCCAACCGCACCTGTATCGTGATGTTTGGCAAAAAGCGTAAGGACCTGGAAAACAAATTCCTGAAAATGCAGAAGCTCTACACCGACAAGAAAGGAAAAGGCAAATATGACGTGCGGTATATCATGGAGAATGATTTCCACTTCCAAGCGGTAAACATGAACTACGAGGAGGGGCCCGTGGCCACAGAACCACAACAGGCCACGCCATCTTCGCGCCCCACTAAAAAGACCAAGAAGTAATGGCTGCCCAAGACTACTACTTCAAGATAGGTGGCCACTTCGTCCGCCTATGTTTCCAACCCTCTGAAGTCAATACGATGGACCTGCTTCCATCGTTTTCCCCTTTTTATACACCCCCCGTAGAGAAGAACCTTTTGCTCTTCTCGCTCACGGTAGATGACAGCCTACGCCCCATACGCAAGTTTGAGCTGATACGAAAATTCGACACCGGCAATGGCGACACGCTGGTACACCGGCTACCCGACGGCGGCTACCAGTTTGTGATTCGCGACATTGCCGGACAAGACTGCTGTCTGCTCCAAGCCAATGAAGATTTCAGCGTGTGCCACTGTGCGCTGAACGGGTCATGGTCCATGCGCTCCTTTGGCCTGAACGATGCCCTGATGCTCATCTACGCCTTTGCAGGCAGCTTCCACGGCACCTTGCTCATCCACGCCTCCTGCGTGGCTTACAACGGCTGGGCTTACCCGTTCACTGCCAAGAGCGGGACAGGCAAAAGCACTCATTCAGGACTCTGGCTGAGCCATATTGAAGGCACCGAACTGGTGAACGACGACAATCCCATCATCCGTATGGAGACAGACGGACACGCCACGCTCTACGGATCGCCCTGGAGCGGAAAGACTCCCTGCTACCGCCAGGTGAGCTATCCGCTGGGGGCCCTCACCCGTATCGAGCGGGCGTCCGCCAACAGTATCGAACGCCTGGGGCCCGTCCTGGCCTTTGCTTCTATCCTGCCCTCATGCTCGTCCATGAAATGGGACTCGGCCATCTTCAACAACATCTGCAACACCGTGACACGTGTCATCCAGTCAACCCCTGTTTATACACTCCACTGCCTACCCGACCAAGAAGCAGCCCTATTATGCCACAAGACCATCACCAGAAAAGAATAAGGATACCCAACGCCACCCTACTGCCCGAGGTCATCCAGATGATACGTCAGGGACACAGCGTGACCTTGCCCCTCCGGGGATACAGCATGCGCCCATTCCTTGAGGACGGACGCGACAAGGCCCTCTTGGTGGCCCCAGACAATGTAGGCCCAAGCGATGCGGTCCTGGCAGAGGTAGCACCTGGACAATATGTGCTGCACCGAATAGTCAGCATGGCGGGAAACCGAGTGACTCTCCGGGGCGACGGGAACCTGACCGACGAACACTGCGCCCTAGACAACATCAAGGCCAAGGCCATCGGATTTTACCGCAAAGGACGACACATACCCGACAGCGTGACCGGACACAAATGGCGCATATACTCCTGGTGGTGGACGCACCTCTACCCCATCCGCCGCTATCTGCTCTTCATCCACCGACATTTTATCATCAACAACCCTATACGACAATAACTATGAAAAAGAAAAAAGGATTCAACCTCCGCAACATCTGCGGAGAACACGTCATCGTGGCCGAAGGCCGCGAGAACATAGACTTCAGCAAGATTATCAGCATGAACGAAAGTGCCGCCTACCTCTGGGAATCCGTAGGTGACAAAGAGTTCACCGTCGAGACGCTGGCCCACTTGCTCACCGAAACATACGAGGTAGACCCGCATACCGCCACCGCCGACGCCATCGAGATGGCAACCCAATGGGTGGAAGCCGGAATCGCGGAATAAAAACGTGCTCACAGTCTGCCAATTAGACTGGAGGACTCCAGGAGAAAAAAAATATGACGAGGAAGGGTCTGAATAACTCTTCCTCGTCATGTTTTTGTCTCCGTCTACACTGACAGGTGAAATGTTTTTAGGTTATCCTTGATTAACTCACCTTATTGAGCTTCTTGATAATTGAGAAGATAAACAGGGCGGCCACCAGGCAAATGACCATCAGCGTGCCCCACACCACGGGCAACGGCATATCCCACATGTGACCGGGAATAGAAACAAGCTTGTTGCCCAAGGCCGTGGCCACAAACCATCCGCCCATCATCATTCCCTTATACTTGTCAGGAGCCACCTTGGTCACAAAACTGATACCAATAGGCGACAACAGCAATTCGGCGAAGGTA
>CALGHW010000404.1 GCA_937916075.1 uncultured Prevotella sp. | reverse complement strand
GGCGTGAGCACTTGCCGAGGTTTCAATATCGGGAATACCACTTGTGCCTTCTCGGGGGCGGTGGCTTTCAAGGTGACATGTACCTGCTCGCCTATCAACATCTCGATGGAGTCTATTGTCGCCTCCACCGCCACTTGGGCTCCGACGCCCACCGTGACGGCCAGCATCCATATCAAAATCAGAAGTTTCTTCATTTCTTCAAAATCTCTTAAACATTGGGTTGTCCGCATTGGCGACACACCGACCGGTTTCCATTCAGCTTCTCCGGCGGAACAGCTTCATCAGTGCGCTCACGAAGTCTTCGTCCGTGGCCACCGTCACATTGTCCACATTACTCTTGCTGAATGTTTGCTGCAATGTAGCCTGACGATGCAGCCAATACTGCCTATAGGCCTCGCGCAGCTTGCGTGAGCTGGTGTCCACATACTGCTCATAGCCGGTCTCCGCGTCCACCACCTTCATCAGTCCCACATCAGGCAACTCCTTGGCGCGACGGTCATACACCTGTATGGCCACCAGGTCGTGTTTCCGGTTACACACTGTAAGCTTGTGGCTGAAGTCTGTGCGGTCATAGAAGTCGCTCATCAGAAAGGCCGTGCAACGGCGCTTCATCACGCCCGACAGGAAGTCGATGGCACACCCTACATCCGTACGGCGGCTCTCTGCCTTGAAGTCGAGCAGCTCGCGGATGATATAGAGGATATGCTTGCGTCCTTTCTTGGCGGGGATATACTTCTCTATCTTGTCCGAGAAGAAGATGACTCCTATCTTGTCGTTATTCTGAATGGCACTGAAAGCCAGCGTTGCGGCAATCTCGGTCACCAGGTCACGCTTCATCTGCCTCACAGTTCCGAAATCCAGCGAGCCGCTCACGTCTATGAGCAGCATCACCGTCAGCTCACGCTCCTCCTCAAAAACCTTGACATAGGGCCGGTGGAAGCGTGCCGTGACGTTCCAGTCAATGTCGCGCACGTCATCGCCGAACTGATACTCCCTCACCTCGCTGAACGCCATGCCACGCCCCTTGAAGGCCGAGTGATACTGTCCGGCAAAGATATTGGAACTCAAGCCCCGCGCCTTGATTTCTATCTTGCGTACTTTCTTGATGATTTCCTGCGTTTCCATGGTCTGATATTTAAGGCACCTCCACCTTGTTGATGACGCGGCTCACGATTTCCTCGCTCGTCACATTGCTGGCCTCGGCCTCGTAAGTAAGACCGATACGATGGCGCATCACATCGTGGGCGATGGCTCTCACGTCCTCGGGCACCACATAGCCGCGATGCTTCACAAAGGCATAGGCGCGGGCTGCCTTGGCCAGCGAGATACTGGCACGCGGACTGCCGCCGAAGGCAATCATGTCCTTCAGGTCTTTCAGACCATAGCGGTCGGGATAGCGTGTGGCAAACACGATATCGGCGATATACTGTTCTATCTTCTCGTCAATATACACCTGACGCACTACCTCGCGGGCATTCAGAATCTCGCCCGACGAGCATACCGGCTTCACTTCAGGCAGCGCCCCCTGGAGGTTCTCACGGATAATGCGCTTCTCCTCGTCGAGGGTAGGATAGTCGATAATGACCTTCAGCATGAAGCGGTCCACCTGGGCTTCCGGCAACGGATAAGTACCTTCCTGCTCAATGGGGTTCTGGGTGGCCATCACGAGGAATGGCTTGGGCAACTGGAAGGTCTCGCTGCCGATGGTCACCTGCTTTTCCTGCATGGCCTCCAGCAATGCGCTCTGCACCTTGGCCGGGGCACGGTTGATTTCGTCGGCCAACACGAAATTGGCAAACACTGGGCCTTTCTTGACCAGGAAGCGCTCGTCTTTCTGCGAGTATATCATCGTGCCCACCACGTCGGCGGGCAACAGGTCTGGTGTAAACTGGATACGGCTAAAGTCGGAATCTATAAGTTGTGACAAGGTCTTGATAGCCAATGTCTTGGCCAGTCCGGGCACACCTTCAAGCAGGATATGTCCGTCGCTGAGCAGACCTATCAGCAAGGATTCCACCAAATGGCGCTGGCCCACGATTACGCGGTCCATGCCTGTTGTAAGATTAGTCAGAAATGCGCTTTGTTGTTCTATCCGCATATTCAGTTCACGGATGTCAATTGATTCTGCCATTTTTGTATTTGTCTATTAATTTATACTTCGTTTCTTTTTCACCACAGGCGACAGCCTCTGATTTCGACCGCAAAGTTAGTCAATAAATGACTGAAAATGGAAAATATCCGCATAATTTATATTAAATAGATTTACTATTCGCTTAATCTCGCCTTGTTTTTTTACCGGAGGGGAAACAACAAGGCTGAACGTCAGTGCGCCACGAATGCAAACGAAGCCGCCGTCCCTTGAGTGACCACATCGGTGTGTGGCCACTCAAGGGACGGTGGCTTCGTTTGCGCAGATATGCAGGCCGTCGGCATCAATGTTTGTCCTTACCGTCACGGTTACGCAGCATACGGCGATGAAATTTGTCTTCGGCTTTCAGCACATCAAACACTTTCTTGGGCGAAAGCACATTCAGGAATTTGGCGTGATACACTTGCTGAATCTTTTTCAGCTCCATATCCAACCGGTCGCGTTCCTTAATCAGCTTGCGACAGTCAGCGTCGTTTTGCGGGGTGGCCTTGTCGATACGCCTCATCCTGTTGAAGATGGCACGCTGCCGCTTGCACATCTCGTCATAAAGCGGGAAGAATGTGGACGACTCGACTGGGGTCAGTCCCGCTTCACGAACGATGAAACACTCCAAGTCGGCACGAAACTTCTCAGGCGAAAACTTAGGGCGCTGACCATCGGCCCAGCCTGCTGTCACCATACAGAGGAGCAATACTGCAACATAGATTCTTTTCATCTTCTTACATTCTTTTACAGAGCAAGCAGACGCTTGTTCTCCTTACATATTACTGGTCGTTACTTGAAAGATAGCCATAGATGTCCGAATTGTCCATCATCGTATAGTCAGCCACCTGATCAACGTAGGAATCGGCAGTGGCTGCCTGCGAGCTTGACGTGTCGGGGCTCGCGGCTCCACCTTGCGGGCTGTTGCTCCAGTATACCGCCGCGCCACAGACTGCCAGGCATAAGCAGGCGGCCGCATAGAGCACACGACGCAACATACGGTGGTGCAGCCGTGGACGCAAGGTCACCTCCACTGTCTCACGTTCTGGCAGACGGTCCATCAAACCTGAGGCGAAGGTGTCGAAATAGCCCTCTGGCACCTTAAACGGATTGGCTTTCAGCTTCTCTCCGTCTATGAATCGGTCTTCTTTGTTTATCATCATGTTATTCCTTTTGTTCTTTTGACGATTGTTAAGACGCAAGGTTTAATCGCGGGCCCTAAAATATTCGGATATTTTCTTCACGGCGATGTGGTATGACGCCTTCAGGGAGCCCTCCGACGTGCCAAGCACCTGGCTCATCTCACTATATTTCATCTCGTCATAATAGCGCAAGGTGAACACCGTGCGCTGCACATCGGGCAGCGTGGCGATAGCCTCCTGCAACAAGGCTTGCGCGGCGTCGCCGTCGAAATACTTGTCGGCCAGCAACATATTGGCCACACCAGCGTCCTGGCAGTCGGCGCTTACCGTCTCTACATTTTTTTTCTTGCGCAGGAAGTCGAGGCTCTCATTAATGGCTATACGGTAGAGCCAGGTGGCTATCTTTGCGTCGCCATGGAAGGAGGCGAGGTTGTTCCAGGCCTTGATGAAGGTGTTTTGCAGCACGTCGTCGGCATCCTCATGAACCAGCACGATACGCCGAATCCGCCAATACAGCTGTTCGCTATACTGGCGGACCAACTGTCCGAAGGCCTTGCGCTGGGTGGCCGGTGAAGACAGTTGCCGGAGGAGCTGCCGCTCGTCGATTTTGTCCATAGTCTTTGGATATGACGGATTATTTCATGAAAGGTTTAATGCCCCGCCACACCACGTCATCATAGCCATACACA
>CALGHW010000403.1 GCA_937916075.1 uncultured Prevotella sp. | reverse complement strand
CCAAAAAGCTTGTCAAGCGCGGCATCACCGAACTGGTGACCCCTGGCGTGGCCATGAACGACAATGTGCTCAATTATAAGGAAAACAACTTCTTGGCGGCCGTCGACATGGACCGCGACCAGTGTGGCGTGGCCTTCCTGGACATCTCCACCGGTGAGTTTCTCACCGGCGAGGGCTCTTTCGACTATGTGGAGAAGCTCCTGGGCAATTTCTCGCCCAAGGAGGTGCTCTTTGAGCGCGGCAAGAAGCAGGCGTTTGAGCAGCATTTCGGCAACAAGTTTTTCACCTTTGAGCTCGACGACTGGGTGTTCACCTACCAGACGGCCCACCAGAAGCTTCTCCGCCACTTCGGTGTGAAGAGTCTCAAGGGCTTCGGCGTAGACCACCTCTCGCGGGGTATCGTCGCCAGCGGCGCCGTGCTCCAGTATCTGGAGATGACCCAGCACACCCACATCGGCCACATCACCTCCCTGTCGCGCATCGAGGCCGACCGCTATGTGCGTCTCGACAAGTTCACCATCCGCTCCCTCGAGCTTATCCAGCCCATGCAGGAGGACGGCATGTCGCTGCTGGATGTCATCGACCGCACGGTATCGCCCATGGGCGGCCGCCTGCTCCGTCGGTGGGTGGTCTTTCCGCTCAAGGACGAGAAGCCCATCAGCGAGCGGCTCGACGTCGTGGACTACTTCTTCCGTCAGCCTGCCTTCCGTCAAGGGGTAGACGAGCAACTCCACCGCATGGGCGACCTGGAGCGTATCATATCCAAGGTAGCTGTGGGCCGGGTGACTCCCCGTGAGGTGGTGCAGCTCAAGACCGCCCTTCAGGCCATACAGCCCCTCAAGACCGCCTGTATGCAGGCCGACAACACGGCGCTGAAGCGCATCGGCGAGCAGCTGAATCTCTGCGAGTCGCTGCGCGACAGGATAGCGCGCGAGGTGGAGCCCGACCCGCCACAGTTGGTCAACAAGGGCGGGGTTATCCGCAGTGGTGTCAACGCTGAGCTTGACGAGCTGCGCCAGATTGCCCACGGCGGCAAGAGCTATCTCATGGAGATACAGCGGCGCGAGACCGAGCAGACGGGTATCGCCAGCTTGAAGATAGGCTACAACAATGTGTTCGGCTATTACTTAGAGGTGCGCAACACCTTTAAGGACAAGGTGCCGGCCGACTGGGTGCGCAAGCAGACGTTGGCCAGCGCGGAGCGTTATATCACGCAGGAACTCAAAGAGTATGAGGAGAAGATACTGGGTGCGGAAGACAAGATTCTGGCCCTCGAGACCCGCCTCTTTGCCGACCTGGTGATGTCCATGCAGGAGTTTATCCCCCAGATACAGATTGATGCCAACCTTGTGGCGCGGCTGGACTGCCTGCTGTCGTTCGCCAAGACGGCTGAGGAGCACCGCTATGTGCGTCCTGTCATCGACAGTTCCGACGTGCTCGACATCACCCAGGGGCGTCATCCCGTCATCGAGACCCAGTTGCCCGTGGGCGAGGAGTTCGTGCCCAACGATATCCATCTGGACAGCGATCGCCAGCAGATTATGATTATCACCGGACCCAACATGGCCGGCAAGTCGGCCTTACTGCGCCAGACAGCCCTCATCGTGCTGCTGGCCCAGATGGGCAGCTTCGTTCCGGCCGAGAAGGCCCGTGTGGGGTTGGTTGACAAGATATTCACCCGTGTGGGAGCCAGCGACAACATCTCGCTCGGCGAGTCGACCTTTATGGTGGAGATGACCGAGGCGGCCAATATCCTAAACAATGTCAGCCCCCGTTCCTTGGTGCTCTTCGACGAGTTGGGCCGTGGCACCAGCACCTACGACGGCATCTCCATCGCTTGGGCCATCGTGGAGTATCTCCATGAGCACGCCAAGGCCCGTGCGCGCACCCTTTTCGCCACCCATTACCATGAGCTCAACGAGATGGAGAAGAGCTTTCCGCGCATCAAGAACTTCAATGTCAGTGTGAAGGAAGTAGACGGCAAGGTCATCTTCCTGCGCAAGCTCATGCCCGGCGGCAGTGAGCACTCTTTCGGTATCCATGTGGCCGAGATCGCCGGTATGCCCCGCTCCATCGTGAAGCGGGCCGAGACCATCCTCAAGCAGCTGGAGGCCGACAACGCCTCGGTGGGCACTGAGGCCCGGCCGGCGGTGCGCCCGAGCAAGTCGGGCGAGGCCATGCAGCTCAGTTTCTTCCAGCTTGACGACCCTGTGCTCTGTCAGATACGCGACGAGATACTCCATCTCGACATCAACAACCTCACCCCCGTGGAGGCTCTCAACAAGCTCAACGACATCAAGACCATCGTGCGGGGAAAATAGCGGGGATTCTGTGGCGGGCATGCGGAATGTTCCGTCCCAGCCTTTTCCCCTGGTCTCTCATGGAAAGTTGCCAGCTTTCCATGAGAAATGAGGCAACTTTCTAAAAAGGACAGAAAATCCTTTGCAGTATTCTCAAATTGTGCTAACTTTGCCATGTTAGGCCTGAACACATCAGCCTATATATTTTTATATGAACAGAATACTGCTAACGATACTATGGACCCTACTGGCTATTTGCGTCAGCGCCCACGATTATACCTTCAGACGAATAGACACTACTAACGGATTGCCTGATAATGAGGTGAAAAAAGTTTTTCGGATGCCCGACGGACGGATGGGCGTGCGCACCTCCTCGCAACTGTCGCTCTATGACGGTCAGGACTTCAAGACCATACAATCTCCGGCAGCCTCCTCGAAAGGCTACCCCACACGCTATGTGTCACCGTTGCCCACGGCTTATACAGACGAGAATCATAATGTGTGGTTCAAGGAACAAGGCAACATCAGCGTGCTGGACTGTCGGCGGGAGGCTCTGCGCACTGATGTGCGGCAGTTGTTGGCCCAGAAGGGCATCCACGAACCCGTGGACAATTTCTTCATCGACAACCGCCATGGCTTTTGGGCCGTCACCCGCAGCGGACGGTTGCGTTATGCCGCCGCCCGCCAGCAGGCCATTACCGTCGCCCTGTCCGTCAACGGCCTGCGTGACGTGTGCCGGAGAGGCGACGAGGTGTGGATGGTGTATGCCGACGGAAGGGTCGTGGGCTGGCGGCTGACCGACCGGCGGATGTTCTATCGCCAGCGGTTGTGGAGCCACCAGGTGGTCATGCGCGACTTCGTGAAGTTTGGCTATGACGGCCGTGACCTATGGCTGATATGGGACAGCGGCGTGGCACATTATCAGCCTGCCACACGACAGTGGCGACAGACGCTCCGGGCCACGGGCAAGCACTCCATGACCGACCTTACCCCTGTCGGGAACGGGCGGGCCTTAGTGGCCGTGCGCCACGGCGGCCTGTGGCTTACCGACAGCCGACAGCCTCAGGCCAACCGGCTGATACCGCTTGTCACCGGTACGGGCGATACCCTCGACGACGACATCAACACGCTGGAATATGACCGTGGCAATCTCTTTGTGGGGCTTTATTCCAGTGGCCTGTGCTATTATAATGCCACGGCCAACCTCCGGAAATTTCCCTTTGTCTCTACTGTGGGCCAAGGTATGTCCAACGCCTATGGCTACCGGCTCTGTGCGCTGCCCGACGGTAATATCTGTATCACCGGCGCCGACGGTATATGGAAATACCAGACGGCCACACGGCAGTTTGGCAAGACGTTGACCCAACTGGCCGGCAAAGACTATCTTCAGATGTACCGCGACCACCGCGACCGCCTCTGGATAGGCTCGTTCAGAGGTGGACTTTATGTGGTGGACCCCGATGGTTCCACGCATCATTATCTGCAGGGTGAGAACCCTCTGGAGGATGTCAATTTCAATATTGCGCGCTGCTTCGCCGAAGACCGCCAGGGACGGGTGTGGATAGGCTTCCAGGGCGGCATAGGCGCTTTCGACGAGCACCGTCACACCATCATACCGCTCTTCTTGCGTCATCCCGAACTGCGACCTTATAAAATGGTCAACAGCATGGCCTGTGACGGTCAGGGACGGCTCTGGGTGGCGTCGTCCACCGGCCTGTATGTCTACCGTCCTGACCTCGACCGGGTGCAGCCTCTTGCTGAGCTGGTGGCCGACCCGGAGATGCTGGAGCTGCTCAACGCCCCCTGTAAGACCGTGCAGGCCGACCGCCAGGGACGGATATGGATAGGCACCTTCACCGGTCTGTATGTTTATCAGGCGTCCACCCGTTCGGTAGTCCGTTGGACCACAGCCGAGGGAATGCCCAGCAATGTGGTGCAGAGTGTCGTTCAGGATAGTCAAGGATGTGTGTGGGTGGCCACGGCCAACGGCCTGTGCCGCTTCAGTCCTGTCTCTGTCCCGAAGGCCAAGGTCGGCACCCCAAACCTGCGGCTTGATGTGTTCGACGTGCACAATGCCCTTACCGACAGCCACTTCCTGCCCGACTGCGCCGCGGCCAGTGGCGGCCGCGTCTATATGGGCTGTGCCGACGGCTTCTATCTCATAGACCCCACGACCATCTCCCCCACCCGCTATGAGGGCCACCCGTTGCTCACGTCTCTTTTCCTGTATGATAAGGAGGTGAAGCCGGGCATGAACTTCAAGGGGCGCGAGATTCTTGCCTCTTCCTTGGCCACCACCCGGAAGGTGGTGCTGCGCTATGACGAAAACTTCATCACGCTCCGCTTCTCCGGACTCAATTACAAGGCTCCCCTGCATACCTACTATCGCTACCGGTTGCGCGGACTGGACAGCCGGTGGGTGGAGACCCGCGGACAGGGGGGCCAGGGGGTAGCCACCTATACGGCCTTGCCTCCCGGTGAATACACCTTTGAGGTGTACACGGCCGGACTGGACAAGCGTTGGGGGCGGCCCGCCACGCTCGTCATCGAGGTGGAGGCTCCGCTATGGGCCACCTGGTGGGCCCGCCTGTTTTATCTGTTGGTGGTGGTAGGTGCCGTCATCCTTGTCTATCGCCATCGGATGGAGCGCAACCGGCAGCGTATGGAGCTGGAGAAACTTCAGGAGGTGGAGGAGATGAAATACCGCTTTTTCACCAATATCAGCCACGAGTTTCGCACCCTGCTCACGCTGATTATCACTCCTTTGCGGGCCGTAATCCGGGACAGCAAGGATGAGACGGCCCGCCAGCGGCTGCAGGCTGTTGACCGCAATGCCGGCGACCTGCTCCAGCTGGTCAACCAGTTGCTCGATTTCCGGCGTATGGAGATGGGCGGCGAGAAGCTCTTGCTGCACAGTGGCTGTATCAATGAGTTTGTGGAATATACCGTGAGCAAGTTCTCGCCCTTGGCGCTCCAGCGGCAGGTGGAGCTTCACTTTGAGAACCAGACCGATACTCTGCTGATGTATTTTGATAATGACAAGGTGGGAAAAATATTGACAAACTTGCTGTCTAACGCTTTCAAGTTCACACCGCCTGAAGGACAGGTGACTGTCACCTTAGACCGTACTGTATGCGACTCCCGCCCGGCCGTGTCCATCCTGGTGGCCGACACAGGCTGCGGCATCAGCGAGGCCGACCTGAAGCATATTTTCGACCGTTTCTACCGGGCCGAGGACCAGAGTCAGACCCGTGTGGGCTCGGGTATCGGCTTGAACATCGTGCGTGACTATGTGCAGTTGCACCAGGGTCATATCCAGGTGGAAAGTCATATTGGGCAGGGTACCTGCTTCACGGTTGTCTTGCCTGCCGACCTCAAGCCTGCTCAGGAGATGGCTGCCGCCCAGACTGGCCCACAGGCCACACCCGCGTCTGACTTTACCGGCAAAACCATCTTGTTGGTCGAGGATAACCAAGAGTTCAGGACTTTCCTGGCTGCCGAGCTGTCCAACCGCTACAAGGTGCTTGAGGCCGACGACGGGCAGAACGGACTGCTCATTGCCTCCAGCCAGAACCCCGACATCGTGGTGAGCGACGTGATGATGCCGCGCATGAACGGCACCGAGATGTGCCGCCGGCTCAAGGCCGACCTGCACACCTCGCACATACCCGTCATCCTGCTCACGGCCTGGGACAGCGACAAGGGTCGTACCCAGGCTTATCAGGTTGGAGCCGATGGCTATCTCCAGAAGCCTTTCGACCTGGATACGCTCCAGGCCCGCATAGACAACCTGCTGGCCAAGCGCGACGAGCGGGTGAGCCTCTTCAGCCACAGTGCCACGCTCGACGCCAAGGCCGTGGCCTCCACCCAGCCCGACGAGGACTTCGTCAACCGGGTCATCGGGTGTGTCGAGCGGCACATCAGCGATTCGGACTATGGCATTGAGCAACTGGCCCGCGACGTGCTCATGTCGCGCATGAGTCTCTACCGCAAGATACGTTCGCTGACCGGCCAGACCCCGGCCGACTTTATCCGTACGGTGCGGCTGAAGTATGCCGCCCAACTGTTGCGTCAGGGGCGGCTCAGCGTGCAGGAGGTGGGCTATCAGACGGGCTTCTCTTCGCCGCAAAACTTTGCGAAAAGGTTTAAGGATATGTTTGGTATGCTTCCTTCGCAGTATAAAACACAGTAAAAGTTCATTTTGGTACGTTTGATATGTCTCGTTGGTACAAATGATACATTTCTTCTCAGGCTTATTGGCTACCTTTGCAGCGTTATCAATAACTTAAAACAGTAAGCTGACCATGAACGTAGACAATATGAACCGACAGCAGTCACTGATTAGTGACTTCTACAAAGCTCACCGCAACGAGCTTGTAGGATATGCCCGGGTACGACTGGGCAATCAGGAAGAGAGTGAGGACGTGGTGCAGGATGCCTTTGTGCGGATGCTCCATTACACAGATATGATATGTGAGGCTACCGTCAAGTCGTTTGCCTTCCGTATCACCCAGAATATCGTCAACGACCACTTGCGCCACCGGATGATTTGCAAGGCGGCCGACCAGGAGCTGACCTATGCCGAGCGCAGTCTGCAGCACTGTGACGCTGAGCGCACGGTGCGTGGCCGCGAGATAGAGGCTATCCTCCATCAAGGCATCAGCCTGTTGTCGCCGGCTTGTGGCAGGGTCTATACGATGAGTCTCGTCGAGGGGCTCAGCGCCGGCGAGATAGCCGGACGGCTGGGGCTGTCGAAACGTACTATCGAGGCCCAACTGTTCTCTTCGCGCAAGCAGGTGCGTCATTATGTGGCCATGCGGATGGATGCATAGCTGCTTTCAGCGGTAAGGGATATTGAGGTAAGGATGAGTTCTCAGGATAAGAACAACACATTCAATGTGGTATGAAAAATCGATACATCTAAGTTTTTAATAGGTTAAGTAGTTAGTAGTTTTTTTATCTTCAACAGGTATTGAAGACAACGTGGGCCATGCTGCGTGAGCAGCATGGCCCATCTCGTTATTCTCTTTCATCTTTATTAGTATCTGTCGCAGTTCTGGTGCTGTGACATTGGCAAGAAAACGACTTCATAAGAAATTATGGGGTACGGAAGGTTCCGCTAAAGATCTTGACGAGTATATCAATAATATATTGTAAATCAGATATTTATATGAATTTACAAGTTTTTTACAAGTGTGCGAAAGTGAAAAGTAAATTTTTTGTAAACTGAATTTTGCCTGTTCTACTCTTTCTTTTTCTTATTTTTGCAGCACATTTCAGAAAATGTTA
>CALGHW010000402.1 GCA_937916075.1 uncultured Prevotella sp. | reverse complement strand
GAAATGAAAACAGAACAGATTACAAAGGCTTACGAACTGGCCAAGGAGCGCTATGCCGCTCTGGGTATCGATACCGACAAGGCCATCGAGACACTGGAGAAGACCCCTATCTCACTGCACTGCTGGCAGGCTGACGACGTGGTGGGCTTTGAGCGCAACGTAGCCGCTTCAGGCGGTATACAGACCACTGGCAACTATCCCGGCAAGGCACGCAACATCGACGAGCTGCGCCAGGACATCGAGAAGGTTAAGTCACTCCTGGCCGGAAAATATCGCCTGAACCTCCACGAGACATACGGAGAGTTTGGCGGCAAGTTTGTAGACCGTGACCAGGTTGGCGTGGAGCATTTCGAAGGCTGGATGCAGTGGGCCAAGGAGCACGACTTGAAACTCGACTTCAACTCCACTTCTTTCTCTCACCCCAAAAGCGGCAACCTCACCCTGTCTAACCCCGACAAGGAGATTCGCGACTTCTGGATTGAGCACACCAAGCGCTGCCGCCGCATCGCTGATGCCATGGGTAAATACCAGGACGACCCATGTATCATGAACATCTGGGTACACGACGGAAGTAAGGACCTCACTGTGGAGAAGGCTCGCTACCGCCAGATCCTGAAGAACAGCCTCGACGAAATCCTCGCAGAGGAACTGCCCCACATGAAGTCTTGCCTGGAAGCCAAGCTCTTCGGTATCGGACTGGAGGCCTATACCGTGGGCTCCAATTACTTCTATACAGGCTATTGCGCCAAGAACAACGTCATCTACACCCTCGACACCGGCCACTACGAGCCTACAGAGAATGTGTCTGACGCCGTGTCGGCCCTGCTGCTGTATGTGCCCGAGCTGATGCTCCACGTGTCGCGCCCAATGCACTGGGACTCAGACCACGTGACCCTCTTCGACGACAACACCCGCAACCTCTTCTCCGAGTTGGTACGTGCTAATGCGCTCGACCGCGCACACATCGGACTCGACTACTTCGACGCCTCCATCAACCGTATCGGTGCTTACATCATCGGTGTGCGCGCCGCACAGAAGTCACTGCTCCAGGCCTTCCTTGAGCCGCTCGACATCCTGCGCAAGTATGAGGACGAGGGCAAGTTCTTTGAGCGTCTGGCCCTGCTGGAAGAGGCCAAGACCCTGCCGTTCGGCGCCGTTTACGACTACTTCAACATGAAGAACAATGTACCCGTGGGCGAGGACTACCTGGCCGACGTGGAGAAGTATGAAGCCGACGTATTGAGCAAGCGCAACTAATCAATCTTGTAGACAACAACGAGGAGTGAAGAGTGAAGAACGGAGAATTCCATTGTCGGCAGACAAGTCATCGAATTCTTCACACTTCATTCTTCACTCTTCCTTTTTTCGGAAATCATCATGGACATCATCATCGGACTACTCATCATAGCCATCGGCGCATTCTGCCAGTCGAGCTGCTATGTGCCTATCAATAAAATCAAAAACTGGAGCTGGGAATCTTACTGGGTGGTGCAAGGCGTGTTTGCCTGGCTGGTACTGCCACTGCTCGGCGCCCTGCTGGCCGTACCCGCCGGCCACAGCCTCTGCGAGCTCTTCACAGGAGCCAACTCGTTCAACATCTGGATGACCATCCTCTTCGGCGTGCTCTGGGGCGTGGGCGGACTCACCTTCGGACTTTCCATGCGCTATCTGGGCGTGGCCCTGGGCCAGTCGATAGCCTTGGGCACGTGTGCCGGCCTGGGCACCATCATGGGCCCTGTGCTGCTCAACATCTTCTTCCCCGAACAGAACGCACTCGACGCACTCACCTTCTCCGTGATTCTCGGTGTGGTGGTGACACTCGTCGGCATCGCCATCATCGGTGTGGCCGGATCAATGAAGGCCGCCTCGCTCTCGGAAGAGGAGAAGAAGGCCGCCGTCAAGGACTTCAACTTCCCCAAAGGACTGGCCATCGCCCTGCTGGCCGGATTCATGAGTGGCTGTTTCAACGTGGGACTGGCTTTCGGCAGCGACATCAATTTCGGTGACCTCACGCCTGACATGTACAAGACCCTGCCCGCCACCTTCCTCGTGACGCTCGGTGGCTTTGTGACCAACGCCGCATACTGCTTCTTCCAAAACAGCAAGAACCATACTTGGGACGACTACCGCAAGGCCGACGTATGGGGCAACAACCTCGTGTTCTGCGCCCTGGCCGGCGCCCTCTGGTACAGCCAGTTCTTCGGTTTGTCACTCGGCAAGGGATTCCTCACGGAGTCGCCCACACTGATGACACTGTCATTCTGTATCCTCATGGCACTCAACGTGGTGTTCTCTAATGTGTGGGGCATCATCCTCAAAGAGTGGAAGGGATGTTCGCAGAAAACCATCGCCGTGCTCGTGTTGGGCATCATCGTGCTGATTATCTCCTCGTTCCTGCCCCAGCTCATCTAAAAAATCCGGACGTTACCGTCCATACCTGTTTGCCCCCTCTACCGTTTCCCCAGCCATCCAGCCATGGGAACAGGAGAGGGGGCAAAATGCTTTTTCAAGCCCTTTCCGCTCAAAAAGGGCCTTGACATGCCTCACTTTCGCCTCAAAAGCAGTACCTTTGCACTACCTTATATATAATTAAGCCTGCTTATGAGCATACCAGACATATCGCATTACTTCCCCATCACCGACCCGACGCTGATATTCTTCGTCGTGCTGTGTATCATCCTCTTCGCCCCCATCATCATGTCGCGACTGCGCATCCCGCACATCATCGGCATGGTCCTGGCCGGCATCCTGGTGGGACAGTACGGGCTGAACATCCTGGAGCGCGACTCATCGTTTGAACTCTTCGGCAAGGTGGGCCTGCTGTACATCATGTTCTTGGCCGGTCTGGAAATGAACCTGACAGACATCAAGAAGAAGCGGCTACAGTTTCTGGTGTTTGGCCTGCTCACCTTCTTCATCCCCTTTGTCGTGGCCTATCCCGTGGGCACCTGTCTGCTGGGCTACTCCCCCACAGCATCACTGTTGCTGGCCTGTATTTTTTCGTCCAACACCCTCATCGCCTACCCCATCGTCTGCAAGTATGGACTGCAGAAACATCCCAGTGTGGCCCTCAGCGTGGGGTCGTCCATGATAGCCCTCACCCTGTCGCTGCTCATCCTGGCCGCCATCGTGGGGGCCAGCGACGGCCAGGCCGGCGAGATGATGTTCTGGGTGCTGTTTGTGACCAAGCTCGTGGCTTTCTGCGCCGGCGCCATCTTCCTGCTGCCCCGGATCACGCGCTGGTTTTTCAAGAGATACGACGATGCGGTGATGCTCTACATCTACGTGCTGTCCATGCTCTTTCTGAGCGCCGCCGTCTCCGAGATGTGCGGCCTGGAGGGCATCTTCGGCGCCTTCCTGGCCGGCCTCATCCTGAACCGCTTCATCCCGAGCGTGTCGCCACTGATGAACCGCATCGAGTTTATCGGCAACGCCCTCTTCATCCCCTACTTCCTCATCGGTGTGGGCATGCTCATCGACATCCGGGTGCTCTTCCACGGGCTCAACACACTCTGGGTCGTGTTCTGCATGGTGTTCTTCGGCACGGCCACCAAGGCCACAGCCGCCTATATCGCCCGCACCGGACTGCGCCTGCCCTGGCTGTCGGGCCACATGATGTTCGGACTGACCGAGGCCCACGCCGCCGGCAGCATCGCCATGACCATGGTGGGTATGCGGCTGCAGACGGCCGACGGCAGCTATCTCGTGGACGCCAACATGCTCAATGGCGTGGTGATGATGATTCTCTTCTCGTGTATCATCAGTTCGGTGGTGGTGGAACGCTCGTCGCAGGCCATCCTGCTCCGGGAAAAGAGCCAGGACAGTGAACCTGAGGCCAAGGGCGACGACGAGAAGATGCTGCTCCCGCTACAGCACGACGAGGATGCCGACGCCCTGGTGCAGATGGCCATCATGACCCGCAACAAGAAACTCAACCGGGGACTGATCGGGCTTAACGTGGTCTACGACGACATCAACAGCGGGCGCAACCAAAACCACGGCCGGCGCATCCTTGACCATGCCGCCGCCACCGCCATATCGGCCGACGTGCGCCTGCAGACGCAAAGCCGGCTGAGCACCAACATAGCCAACGGCATCAAGCACGCCTTCAAGGAAAACGACGCGTCGGAAATCATCATGGGCCTGCACCGGCGCACCCATCCGCACGACGGCTTCTGGGGGGCCTACACCCAAGGACTCATCAGCGAGATAAGCCGGCAAATCATGATTTGCCGCATCGTATGCCCCCTCAACACCATCCGGCGCATCCACGTGGCCGTACCGTCAAGGGTGGAATTCGAGCCGGGCTTTTACCGGTGGATAGAACGGCTGGCCCGCCTGGCCTACAACATCGGATGCCGCATCGTGTTCCACGGACGACAGGAGTCTACCAGTCTCATCGCGGCCTACCTCCAAAACCGCCATCCCGGCGTGCGGGCCGAATACATGGAGATGGCCCACTGGAAAAACCTCACGACACTGGCCCGCGACATGACCGACGACAGCATGCTGGTGGTCATCACGGCCCGACCAGGCACCGTGAGCTACAAGCCGGCCTTCGAGCGACTGCCCGAAGAGCTGACCGAGAGCTTTGCCGACTGCAGCCTGATCATCATCTATCCCGACCAGCACGGACAGCCGCAGGACGTCATGACCTTCACGGCGCCGCAGCGCCAGGAACGCGAGAGCGCATACGCATCATTCATGAAATGGATTAACCGAAAGAAAAAACAATAAGCAACATGATAGACATCAAAGGCATAACCAAGAGCTTCGGCTCGCTGCAGGTGCTCAAGGGCATCGACCTGCACATCGACAAGGGCGAGGTGGTGAGCATCGTCGGCCCAAGCGGCGCCGGAAAAACCACCCTGCTGCAGATTATCGGCACGCTCGACCGACCCGACAGCGGACAGGTATGCGTGGACGGTGTGGACGTGAGCCGACTGGGCTCACGCAAGCTCTCCGAATTCCGCAACCGCCACATCGGTTTCGTCTTCCAGTTTCACCAGCTCCTCCCAGAGTTTACGGCACTGGAAAACATCATGATTCCCGCCTACATCGCCGGCACATCGCCCAAGGAGGCCAAGAAGCGGGCCACCGAACTGCTCGACTTCATGGGACTGGCCGACCGGGCCGGCCACAAGCCCAACGAACTGTCGGGCGGCGAGAAACAACGCGTGGCCGTGGCCCGCGCCCTGGTCAACCATCCGGCCGTCATCCTGGCCGACGAGCCGTCGGGCAGTCTCGACACCAAAAACAAGGCCGAGCTGCACCAGCTCTTCTTTGACCTGCGCGACAAGTTCGGACAGACCTTTGTCATCGTCACCCACGACGAGAGCCTGGCCGCCATCACCGACCGCACCATCCACCTCAAGGACGGAATGATAGAAAAGACAGTAGGACCGGCCGAAGAAGAGAACCAAGCAAAGACAGATGAAACAACCCTATAAACAAGACACACTATGAACAAGATAAAATTAGGAGACTACAATCATTTGAAGATTGTGAAACGGGTGGACTTCGGCATGTATCTCGACGGAGGCGACGAGGGAGAGATTCTCTTGCCCACACGCTATGTGCCACAAGGCTGCAAGGTGGGCGACGAACTGGATGTCTTCATCTACCTCGACCAGGACGAACGCCCCGTAGCCACAACACTCAAGCCGCTGGCCAAAGTGGGCGACTTCGCCTGTCTGGAAGTGGCCTGGGTCAATGAATACGGAGCCTTTCTGGACTGGGGGCTGATGAAAGACCTATTCTGCCCCTTCCGCGAACAGAAAATGCGCATGGTCAAGGGCAATAAATACATCGTATACGTCACCATCGACGAGGACAGCTACCGCATGATGGCCTCGGCCAAGGTGGAACACTACCTGAGTAAGGACAAGCCGCCCTACAAGGCTGGCGACGAGGTGCAGATACTCGTCTGGCAGAAAACAGACCTGGGCTTCAAGGCCATCATAGACAATGCCTATGCCGGGCTCATCTACCGCGACCAGATATTCAAGTATGTACACACGGGCGACCGCATGAAAGCCTACGTGGCCAACGTGCGCCCCGACGGCAAGATAGACCTGACGCTGCAGCATACCGGCCGCCAGCAGACGCTCGACTTCTCGGAGACGCTGCTGGCCTACCTGCATGAGCATGGGGGCTCCTGCGACCTGGGAGACAAGAGCGACGCCGAGGAGATAAAGGCGCGCTTCGAGGTGAGTAAGAAGGTGTACAAGAAGGCCATCGGCGACCTGTACCGCCGCCGTCTTATCACCATCGCTGACGACGGCATACGCCTGGTGGAGCCTGAAAGCTGAACTGGAGACGGCTGCTATCAGGGCAGTGGCTAAAATAATCGGCCAAAAACTTGGCAGATAGCGCAAAAAGCAGTACCTTTGCAGTCGCAATTTCGGAGAATCCGATGCATCTGACAGCGTTGCTGGTTGTGATTAAGGCCATCCGGCGCCCGAAAGATGTAATCTGCAACAACACATTAATCATTAAAATCATGTATTTAGACAAGACTAAGAAAGAGGAGATTTTCACACAGTACGGCAAGTTAAGGACACCGGCTCGGCTGAGAGCCAGATAGCCCTGTTCACCTATCGTATCGCACACCTCACCGAGCACGTAAAGCAGAACCACAAGGATTTTGTTACCACTCGCTCGCTGACCCAGCTGGTAGGTAAGCGTCGCGCCCTGCTCGACTACCTGTACCGTATCGACGTTAACCGTTACCGCGCCATCATCAAGGCCCTCGGCCTGCGTAAGTAATAGCCCAGCAGCGGTTAATCAAACCCATATAAGGATGCTTGTCTGTCAAGATAAGCATCCTTTTTTATTTATTGATAGTAGCTACATCTGAAAGCGCAACTTTCTCTTGTTCATTTAGATTTTTTTTTACCTTTGGAGCGACAACCCCTCCTATACTGATACCCCACACATTCTAAAAAGTACGCTATTATGACACAAATCATCCATTTATGCCACTGGGGACTGGTTATCGCCCTCTTCGTTATCAGCATCGTTCAGCTGTACAGGTTAGGCAGCGCGCTCCGAAGAAAAGACACAGGCTACGCCAAGGCACAGCTGCTCAAGTTGGCCGCTGCGGCCATAGCCTGGTGGCTCATCCTGTAAGCAGAAGCCGGACGGCACGCATCGGCATACAGCTACGGCCACCACGGCCGAGCCCCATACGAAAGCGGCGGATAGTGAATGGTACACTACCCGCCGCCTTGGGTTATATAAGTTAATTGCGATATTAGTCCTTGTTGGCACGCTTACGCTCCAGATGGTCGAGCAATACCTTGCGCATACGCATGCTCTTAGGCGTAACCTCGACATACTCGTCGCCCTTGATGTACTCAAGGCACTCCTCAAGGCTCATCACCACCTTAGGTATCACGCGGGCCTTCTCATCGCTACCGCTGGCGCGCACGTTGGTAAGCTGCTTGGCCTTGGTGACGTTGATGACCAGGTCATTGTCGTGCACGTGCTCGCCCACGACCTCGCCTGCATACACCTCTTCACCTGGATCGATGAAGAACTTGCCGCGGTCCTGCAGCTTGTCGATAGAGTAAGCGTA
>CALGHW010000401.1 GCA_937916075.1 uncultured Prevotella sp. | reverse complement strand
TCGACGGTACGGGCAACCGGGTGGCGGCCATCACCTTCGGGCCCCGGAAGGTCATCTTTGTCATCGGTATTAACAAGGTGGCACAAAATGTGGACGCAGCCTTGGCCCGTGCCCGTTCAACGGCGTCACCCATCAATGCCGCCCGCTTTGACATCAAAACTCCTTGTCAGGTGGACGGCGTGTGCCACAACTGCAACTCGCCCGAGAGTATTTGTAATTATGTCCACTTCCTCCGCAATTCACCCCAGGGCCGCCACACGGTCATCCTGGTAGGCGAGGAGTGGGGTTACTGATTCTTCTGCGATTTGCGTTCCTTCCACTTCCGGCGCACTTCACGCTTGCGCTTCATATAGTCGAGGCGCTGGAGGGCATGACTGCGTGAGCGCAGTATCTGGTAGCGGTACACGCCGCAGGCCAGGAAGAAATAAGCGGCCACCTGTATCCACAGGGCGCGATACTCTGTGGCTACATCTTGCAGCGTGGCCCCCATCGACTGCACACGCACGTATGCCCTCACGCCGAAGGTGGAGGGAAACAGCCACGCCACGGCTTGCCAGAATCCCGAAATGTTGCTTTGTGGCCATGATACTCCCGAGAGAAAGAGAAACGGCACGGAGGTGAACACCACAAGGAGCATCACGTTCTCGCGGTAGCGGATCATGCATGACAGGGTGAGACCGAAAAAGATGCTGGCCAGCACGTAGGGCAACAGGATGACCAGCAGGGTGGTGGCGTTGCCAAGCATGACAAAGTGGAAGATGCGCGGTACGGCCACCCCCAGATAGGCAGCCATCACGGCGTAAATCATCAGGTAGCACATTGACTTGCCGAAGACGATGCGGAAGATGCCCTGATAGTGGCGGCTGATGGGCACCAGGTCTTTGTAGCGGTTGTTCTCGCGGGCTGTGCCCGCAGCCATGCCGATGCCGAGCAGCAGTGTCTGCTGGATGATGAGCATGAGCACCGCCGGGAGGATAAACGAGCCGTAGCCGCCCGACGGATTGAAGATAGGCACCTCATCGAAGTCCAGCGGACGGGTGCTTATCTGGTTTTCCCGGTCGGTATAGTTGCCGCTCAGCTTGGTCTGTATCTCCGCCCCCATCTCTTGGCTTACGGCCTGTGCCGTCTGGAAGATGGCCTTGTATTGGAGCATGACGCTCATGTCGCAATAAACGCCGATGGTGGCTTGCTGCATCCGGTTGAGCCGGGTGGCAAAGTCTGCCGGTATGCGGTAGATACCTTCTGCCTGCTGGTTTTTCACCAGCCGCTGTGCCTCGTCCATGTCGGCAGCCATATAGGCTACCCTTACGTCGGGTGCGGCGTCACAGTGTTGGATGAACTCGCGGCTCATGCTGCTGTGTGACTCGTCGACCACGGCCACGGGTACCTCGTGTACCACCTCGTTGTTGTATATCCACGAGTAGAGCAGCGGATAGCCTAAGGGTACCAGCAGCACAAACATGAGTACTCCCTCGTCGTGGAGTATCATTTTCAGTTCCTGCAACCAGATATAGCAGGCGTCTTCAATGCCTTGTCGTATTCTTTGTATCAATCCGTCGTTTCTCATCAGGATATATTGGGGTATTTATTGTTCTATGAGTGATGTTAGGGGATATACACATATTTGAGCATGGCGTTTTTCAGCTTGCCGAGGATGAGGATGGGCAGGAGCATGAAGACAATCAGCACAAAGATGTGGGGCCAGGCGCCGGCCATGGGGTAGCCGTTGAACACGGTTATCTGGTAGGTCATGAAGTAATGGCGCAGCGGGAAGAGCCATGCCAGGGCCTGCAGTTCGGAGTCCATGGCCGACACGGGGAATGCCGAGCCTACAATCGAGAAGCTGAGCACGCCCCACAGTGAGCAGATGCTCATCGACATGCGGAGCGACGGTATCAGGCCGAAGGCGAAGATACCGAATCCCTGGGCCGGCAGCACAGTGAGCAGTCCTAAGAGGACAATGCTTCCCACGCCGCCTTGGTGTGGAAAGTGGAGCACCCCGAACACATAATACATATAGCCGAACACCAATATCAGGAACACCAGCGTCTGGGGGAGTATCTTGCCCGCCAGAGCCGTCACGATATGGTTGTCGGCCGTCTGCATCAGTTGTTTGGAGCGTCCCATCTTCAGTTCCATGCCCAGCGAGTAGGCTGTGATGAGGAAGATGAAGAGCATGATGACTCCCGGCACCAGCATGGTGGAGAGATACACATTGTAGTTGGTCCACGGATTGGTAATCTGGTGGAGGTCTATGCGTACGGGCTGCAGGAAGGCCTGTATCTGGTCGGCCGTGAAGCCTTTGGCCCGTAAGGTAGCCTGTCCCACGGCGGCCGACCCGAGCGTGGAGATGGTCTTGAGGTCACGAAACACCAGGGAGCCTGCCGTGATGGAGGTCATCGAGTAGTAAAACGACACCTTGGGCTGGCGGCTGGCCAGCAATTGGTCGGCCATGTCTTTGGGTATATACAGAAATCCGTATATCTCGTTGCGCTGCATGGCTTTGCGGGCTTCGGCCACTGAGGTATACCGGGCCACCACCCGGGATGTCTGAAAGGCGTCGAGCTTGCGTATCAAGGCGCGGGAGGTGGAGGAGTTGTCCTGGTCTACCACGCCGACCGGCATCTCCAAGGGCTGGCCCTCGTGCATGAGCGACGTGAAGAACAACATCACCACCACCGGAAAGACAATCATGCAAAACCAGTAGATGGGATTCTTCAGCAGAATCATGCACTCTCTTTGTGCCACAGCCGCTAACTGACCGACGATACGTTTCATACCTATATATAATAATGTATTGACAGAAGGACGGAGAAAAGATATCCGTCCCTATTTCTTCTCGTTTCTGATGATGAGCGACATGCCCGGGCGCAGGCCGTCAACGCTGTCCACCGGGCGCGCCTTGACCTCGAAGGTCTTCAGGTCATATTGTCCGTTGGCCTTGGTGGCCTTCCACACGGCATAGCTGCCCTCATCCTTCATGTAGTACACCTTCATCTTCACCTCTTTGTTGAAGGCGGGGACGAAGGCTGTGAAAGTCTTGCCCACGGCAAGCCCGTCCAGCTGGTCCTCACGCACATTGAAAGTGCCCCACATGTCCTTCATCACCGAGATTGACATGATGGGTGAGCCGGTGCCCACCAGTTCGCCCACCTTGGGATAGATGTCGCTCACCTCTCCCTCCATCTGGGCTATCTGTACTGTCTCGTGGATATACGAGTTGACCTCCTGCACGGCGCCTTTGGCTCTTGCCACCTGGGCCGCACTGGCCATCTTCTCCTCGCGGCGCGCGCCGTTGCGGGCCATGTCATACTGGCTTTGGGCAGCCTTCACCTGTGCCTCCATGGCCTTGTAGTTGGCCAGAGCCTCGTCGCGCTTCTGGGCGCTCATCACGCCCTCGTCGAAGAGGCGCTGCACGCGGTTGTACGATTTCTGGGCTATCTCCAGTCCAGCCTTGGCCTGTTGCAGCACCGAGTGGGCGGCCCGTATCTGTTCGGTGCGGGCACCGTTCTGTGCCATCTCGCTCAGGGCCGCCGCCGCGCTCTCCGCGCTTTGCGCCTGGGTCATCTTGGCCTGCACGTCGGGTGCGTCCAGGATGGCGAGCGTGTCGCCCACCTTTACATAGTCGCCCTCTTTCACACGCAGTTCGAGAATACGTCCGGGCACCTTGCTCGACACCCGGTATTCGGTGACATCCACTTGTCCTTGAATCATCTCGGGCTCATTGTCCAGGGCAAAGAATCCTATCACGGCGACAATGACGACAACGGCTGTGAATCCGATGACGGCAAGCAGGATATTGTTATGTTGTGATTTTGCTGACATATCGTTGTTTCCTCTTTTTATTGTAATGTGCCAAGCGACTTTTTGAGGTCCACCTGACTGAGTTTGACATCTATTTCTGCGTCTATCTTCTGCGACTGTGCCTGCAGCCAGGCTGTTTGGGCTTCCATGACGGTGGTGAGCTGCACCACGCCCTCCTTATAGCCCAGGTTGGCACAGCGCAGGTTTTCCTCGGCCTTGCCGGTGTTCGACTGTGCCAGGGCCAGCTTCCTTTGCGATTCGCTCAGCTTGAAGTTGCTTTGGTTGGCTTGCAGCTCCATCTTCTCGCGCATCTCCTCCATCTCCAGTTGGGCGATGGCGCTGATGCCCTTGGCGGCTCTCACCTTGTAGGCCACGTCGCCCCAGTTCCATACCGGGATGCGTATCAGTACGCCGATGTTCCATGCCCCGCCAAACTTCTTTTGGAATCCGTTATATAGGTTGGGGTTGCTCACCGAGTAGCCGCCCATGAGCATCACTTGCGGCAGGTTTCCGGCCTTGATGAGCCGGATGCTCTGCTTGCTCAGGTCCAGTGAGTTTTGGAGCATCTTCAGTTCGGGCCGTTGCTCCACGTCGATGGCTTTCCGGTCGAGTGGCAGCGCTTCGGCCGAAGCCAAGTTCTCCGTGTCCTCGTCGGCCAGGGCAAAGTTTGCGTCGAGCGGCATGCCGCAGCGTTGGCAGAGCAGCATGCGGGCCAGTTGCAGGCCGTTGTCCGCCTGTGTCAGTGCCATCTCGGCCTCGTTTACCTTGACGCTCACGTTCAGTCCGTCCGACCGTGTGGCCACTCCCTCCTTAATCATCTTGCCTACGTCGCTGTCCAGCTTCTTGACCAGTGTCAGGAAGCTCTCCGCCAGCTTCTTCTTGTGTTTCAGCGACACCACCAGCCAATAGGCCTGGTCGATGTCATATAGTGTCTGCTGTCGCTTGCTTTCCGCCGTGTTGGCCTCCAGCTGTTCGCCGATGTCGGCCATTCTGTTGAGTGCGGTGATGGCGCCGCCCATAAAGACGGGCTGTGTCACCATGATGGATCCGGCGAAGATGTTGCGTGTGTCGGTGCGGAAGGCGTCCACCACCTGCTGCCCTTTGGCGTTCAGCCCTCCGGCCGCCTCGTTTACCTGTGTGTTGAGGTTGCCCATGAGCTGGTCTGTGTTGGTGTTGAAGGCGCTGAGCACTCCGTCAATCTGTGCTTTTTGGTCGGGCGTGAGGCTCTGCCCGATGTTCTGCAGTCCTGAGGTGACGCCCGAGAAGGCCGTCCCGCCGATGTTGCTCAGCATCGACTTCTGTCCGTCGTTGAGGATGGATATTTCCCGGCTGGTGAACATGTAGCCGCCCATGGCCGTGACGTGGGGCAGGTATTTGGTCCGGGCCGACTTGCGTATGTTCTTGGCTATATCCTGCTTGACACGCGAAATACCCAACTGCTTGTTGTTGTCGAGGGCCATGGCCCGGCAACTGTCAAGCGTGAGCACCCTTTGCGCCTCGGAGGGCACAAAGGCGCCTGCCAGCAGGAGCAGCAGTGCATAATGTTTCATATCTTTGGGTGTAAATTATATAGTTTGCAATCTGTCAGGACTGCCTTATTTCTGGAATGAGAAGGTGCGTGAGCCTATCATGCTGCCGTCGGCAAAGATGCTCACGGTATAGGTGCCGGGGCTGAGGAACTCGCCCACCTGGCGGTAGGTGTTTACGGTGGTCTCCTCGCCCGAGTATTCCACGCTCTTCTTCATGGAGCACTCTATGTGGCGGTTCTCATAGGCGAAGCTGCCTCCGCCGCCGAGCACGTCGCCCGTGGGGGTGGTGACGCGTACATAGAGGGTGCGCACGCCGTTGGCGGCGGTGACATTGCGGGCAATATGGAATGACACCTCAATGCTCTTGCAGTCCTTCAGCTTTTTGGCCTGCTTGCCGTTGCTCTTCTTGATGGTCATGTTGATGCCTGTGGCGTCGAGCTGGGCGGCGATGGCCACCTTCTGTGAGAGTGACGCCTTCTCGCTGCTGAGTCCCTCTATCTGGCGGGTGGCTTCCGAGTATTGTCCGCGGATGCGGGTGTTCTCGGCCGTGAGGTTCTCGTTGAGGCGGTTGAGGGAGTCTATCTGGAGCACATAGCTGCGGAGCACGGCGCGAACGGTGGCCAGTTCCTTCTTCAGGCGGGTTATCTCGCGGGCGTCGGTGCTCTTCACGTTCTTCAGTTCTTCGAGTAGCCGCTGGGTTTTCATTTGTTCCTGTGTGAGCTGGGCCACAATGGAGTCATTGTTGATTTGTGTCTTCATCTCGCTGTACTGCTGGGCAAACTGTTCATACTCGTTTTGCATTTCTTTCTTGTCGAGGTCTGCCAGTTCCTGCATGTCTTTGTTGGCTTGTTGCTGCTGGTTCAGGCTGTTATAGAGATAAGCCACTCCGGCAATCAGCAATACAATTACCACCACAAGTGGTATCACAATCTTTTTGTTCATACTTTTTTTTACCTAATTAATTAAGATGTTGCAAATTTAACCCTTTTCATTGAAATGGCAAAGAAAAACAGACGGCCAATCGCTTTAGGCGTTTGATATTATAGATTATTACGGAAAAAAGGAACAAATGCTGTTTCCCCGTAATGGGTGGTGACGTTCGAAATAATTTGTGCCGAATTGTTTTGAGCGGTATGGTTGTGAACGGCGGCGTTGAAGCCTCATTCTTTCTCAAGGCTTTGGTGTGGGGCGGCTCTGGATGTTCTGCCATGTGGAGTAAAGCTATCCGTGAAGTGAATGATATGTGTGAAATATATTTATATGATGTCGGGGCGCGCCATGAGGGCATTGTCAAGAAGCGCTCAAAGTATGCTTGAAAAACGTGTAGCAGCCTTATTATCAGTTAGAAAACAGTCGAAATAAATAGTGGTATTTGGCTAAATGAAATTTGGCGTATTTAGGTTGTTTTCTTAAGCTGCTTTTATCTTTTTTTCTGATAATCTATATTTTTCTTTCCTGTCGGTGTCATGCATGGGCCAGCCTTGTCTGCAGGCATGCAGGTATGCAGGGTATAATGCAAAGTCAGCTATAATTTATGTTGGTTTGTAAGAAATACAAATTTTCTGTTGGCGGAAAGAAAATAAAAAGTTATCTTTGCAAAAAGTAAGTGGCGTCCGTACCTATTCGACGGGCGCTGCCTCTTGAGTTACTGAAGAATCCTATTATTGAAAAGCCTATGAAGAAGACTACTACATTATATAAGGTATACGACCTGTATGCCGACGGGTTTCGCCGGATGACGGTGGGCAAGACGCTGTGGCTGATTATCCTCGTCAAGCTCTTTGTCATCTTTGTGGTCTTGAAACTCCTGTTCTTTCCTGACTTCCTGGCCCGGAAGGCCACCGACGACGCAGGCAAGGCGGATTATGTGGCCGGCCAGTTGTGCGGAACGGAGTGAGGGCGGCTGTGGCTGCCATGTGACCTGATTTTATCATCAAACCTTTTTTAAAATATCAATCCATCTATGCAAAACATCCTCTTGAACGTAGACCTTGCGTCGCTCGACTGGTCGAGGGCGCAGTTTGCCCTGACGGCCATCTACCATTGGCTGTTTGTGCCGCTCACGCTGGGCCTGGCACTCATCATGGGTATCATGGAGACCTGTTATTATCGTACTCGCAATCCCTTCTGGAAGCGCGCGGCCATGTTTTGGCAACGCCTCTTCGGGGTCAATTTCGCCATGGGCGTGGCCACGGGCCTCATCCTGGAGTTTGAGTTTGGCACCAAC
>CALGHW010000400.1 GCA_937916075.1 uncultured Prevotella sp. | reverse complement strand
TCGGACTGCATGCGATGCACCTTGAAGGCAGAGAACACCTCGTTGGAATGGCGGAGTGCCTGTCGGAAGTCGCTGTCGGGGTCGGTGGGCGTAGAAGCGCCCCCGGACAAGGCTAAGCCCTCGGAGGTAGCTCTTTTTAGGTCCTGCAAATGGAAAATCAGGGACAGATGGCTTGAGTCTCGAAAAAAAACAGTATATTTGCACTAAAATATTGCAATATGGGAATTTTCGGCTTTTTTAACAAGAATAAGAAAGAGACCCTCGACAAGGGACTCCAAAAGACCAAGACAAGCGTGTTTGACAAACTGGCCCGTGCCGTGGCCGGGAAGTCAAAGGTGGACGACGATGTGCTGGACAACCTCGAGGAGGTGCTCATAACCAGTGACGTGGGTGTGGACACCACGCTGAAAATCATCCGTCGCATTGAAGAGCGCGTAGCCCGCGACAAGTATGTAAGCACATCAGAACTGAACAGCATCCTGCGTGAGGAGATTGCCTCACTTTTGGCTGAAAACCATTCGGACGACAATGAAAACTGGGAGCTGCCCGGCGACCACAAGCCCTATGTCATCCTGGTGGTGGGCGTGAATGGAGTGGGCAAGACCACAACGATAGGAAAATTGGCTTACCAGTTTAAGAAGGCTGGAAAGAAGGTATACCTCGGAGCGGCCGACACGTTCAGGGCCGCCGCCGTGGAGCAGCTTTGCATCTGGGGCGAAAGGGTGGGAGTGCCTGTCATCAAGCAGCAAATGGGAAGCGATCCTGCCTCCGTGGCGTTCGACACGCTGAGCAGCGCCAAGGCCAATGGGGCCGACGTGGTGCTGATAGACACGGCTGGGCGCCTGCACAACAAGGTTGGACTGATGAACGAACTGAAGAAAATCGAGGAGGTGATGAAGAAGGTACTGCCCGAAGCCCCCGACGAGGTGATGTTGGTGCTCGACGGCAGCACCGGACAAAACGCCTTTGAGCAAGCCAAGCAGTTTGCGGCAGTCACCCAGGTGTCATCGCTTGCTATCACGAAGCTCGATGGAACGGCCAAGGGCGGTGTGGTCATCGGTATCAGTGACCAAATGAAGGTGCCCGTAAAGTACATCGGACTGGGTGAGGGCATGGAAGACCTCCAACTATTCAACAAGACACAATTTGTAGATTCCTTATTTAAAAAAGACTAAGCATATTTTGAAACCCAATACAATCGACATCATCACCATGGGGTGCTCCAAGAACCTCGTGGACAGCGAGACTCTGATGAGTCTCTTCGAAGCCAACGGCTATCATTGCACCCACGACACGGAACACCCGGAGGGGGAGATAGCTGTCATCAACACCTGTGGATTTATCGAGGACGCCAAGCAGGAGAGTATCAACACCATCCTGGAGTTTGTGCAAGCCAAGGAGGAAGGCCGGCTCAAGAAGCTCTTTGTCATGGGATGCCTCTCGCAACGCTACCGGCAGGAGTTGGAGGCGGAGATACCACAGGTAGACAAGTACTACGGCAAGTTTGACTACAAACAGCTGATAAAGGACCTGGGCAAGGCTGACACTCCTGCCTGTGTGCCTGGGAGACGCCATGTCACCACGCCCCGCCATTAC
>CALGHW010000399.1 GCA_937916075.1 uncultured Prevotella sp. | reverse complement strand
CTTGCGTACTTGATATTCCTTGACCAAGTATTCTATCTTGGCAAAGAGTCCGCTGAACTTGATGTCCACGCTCTTCACCTTCTGGTCTACAGCCTGCACCAGCACCGTTCCCAACACCCGGTAGCGGTTTCTCACGGAGATGGATCCGTCCAAACGACTCAAAGCGTCGAAATAATCGGTGGCTGCGTCCTCCACCCTTTCCTCGTCAACAACAGTTCTTTCGGCCACAGGTTGTTCACGGCTGAACAACTGTCCGAAGGCCTGACTGGATATGTTTTCTGCTTGTTTCACGTTTTGCTATTTTATATTATTCTGTCAGCAGGAAGGCAGAGCCGTGTCACACGCTAACGGGTAAAACGGTATTCTGCTTGGTCCATATTGCAAATTTACAAAGAATCCTTGACAATACTTCTTCTTCCGACCCTAAAAGACTCCCCCCAACACCTATTTAACATCGCCACCGGGCAATGGATTCGGCCACGCCATAATGTTAAAGTAAGGTTAACAGGTAAGGGAAAGCCACCCCATAACCGTATTTTGGACATAAGAAACAAAAAACTATCAAGCAAATACTATCAATCAAAATGACTATGAAAAGTAACAACATTCCTGAAGTGAAGCTGGGCATCATCGCCGTGAGCCGTGACTGCTTCCCCATCGCACTGTCCACACAGCGCCGTGAAAACATCGTAAAAGAATATAAAGGTGAACTGTATGACTGCAAGACTACCGTGGAGAACGAGCAGGATATGCTCAAGGCCGTCAGCGAGGTTAAAGCGGCCGGCTGCAACGCCCTCGTGGTGTTCCTGGGCAACTTCGGCCCCGAGACTCCCGAGACGCTCATCGCCAAGGAGTTTGACGGCCCCGTGATGTTTGTGGCTGCCGCCGAAGGTGACGGTGACATGATTAACGGACGCGGTGACGCCTACTGCGGTATGCTCAACTGCTCCTATAATCTGGGCATGCGCCACTTGAAGGGCTATATCCCCGAATATCCCGTGGGCACGGCCGAGGACGTGGCCCAAATGATAGCCGACTTTGTGCCGGTGGCACGCGTGGTGCTGGGACTGAAGGGACTGAAAATCATTACCTTCGGTCCGCGTCCACAAGACTTCTTCGCCTGCAACGCCCCCATCAAGGGACTTTATGAACTGGGCGTGGAGATAGAAGAGAACTCAGAACTCGACCTGCTCGTGGCCTACAAGCAACACGAGAACGACCCACGCATCGACGATGTATGCCGGGAGATGGCCGAAGAGATGGGCGAGGGCAAATATTACCCTGACCTGAGCCGGCGCATGGCGCAGTTTGAACTGACACTGCTCGACTGGGCCGAGACCCACAAGGGCGCACGCCAATATGTGGCCTTCGCCGACAAGTGCTGGCCGGCATTCCCCAGCCAGTTCGGCTTTGAGCCGTGCTACGTCAACAGCCGACTGGTGAGCCGTGGCATCCCCGTGGCTTGCGAGGTGGACATTTATGGAGCACTCTCCGAGTATATCGGCATGTGTGCATCGGGCGACACCGTGACCCTGCTCGACATCAACAACTCCGTACCTAAATATATCTACGACGAGGACATCGTGAAAAAGTATGACTACAAGCTGACCGACACCTTCATGGGCTTCCACTGTGGCAACACGCCCCAGTGCAAGATGTGCGCCAACCGCGCCATCAAGTTCCAGCTCATTCAGAACCGTCTGTTGGAAAACGGAGGCAAGCCCGACTTCACCCGCGGCACCCTGGAGGGCGACATCGCAGCCAGCCCCATTACCTTCTACCGGCTGCAGTGTGACTCGGAAGGCAACCTCCGCAGCTATATCGCCGAGGGTGAGGTGCTCGACGTGCCTACACGCTCATTTGGCGGCATCGGCATCTTCGCCATCCCCGAGATGGGCCGCTTCTACCGCCACGTACTCATCCAGAAAGGCTATCCTCACCACGGTGCCGTAGCCTTCGAGCATGTGGGCAGGACGCTCTTTGAGGTGTTCAAGTATCTGGGCATTCAGGACATCGCCTACAATCAGCCCAAGTCGCTGCCCTATCCCACAGAGAATCCTTTCGCCTAAGAGAATGGCACAAGCTTGACGGCTGATTGAATTATCCTCCAAATATAAATGCGGATATGCGACACCTTCATTCAGGTGTTGCATATCCGCATTGCCATTATTACAGGCCTACAGCCACGCGTCAGGCAAACTGGTGGGCAGCCAGCCGCTGCTCGGCCAGCGCGGCATACTTCGTGCCCGGACGGCCATAGTTGGCGTATGGATAGATACTGATACCACCACGGGGCGTGAACAGTCCCACCACCTCGATATACTTGGGGTCCATCAGCTTGATCAGGTCCTTCATGATGATGTTCACACAGTCCTCATGGAAGTCACCATGGTTGCGGAAGCTGAAGAGATAGAGCTTTAAGCTCTTACTCTCCACCATCTTCTCGCCAGGCATATACATAATCTTGATTTCAGCGAAATCGGGCTGGCCGGTGATAGGACACAACGAGGTGAATTCCGGACAGTTGAACTGCACCCAGTAATCATTGTCCGGATGCTTGTTGACAAACGTTTCGAGCACTTCAGGAGCATAGTCCATCGAGTATCGGGTCTTGGAGCCCAAGGCGTGCAGGCCTTCATCTTTTCTTGTATCGGTCATGGTTATCTGTTATATGTTTCTGATTTTAAAAATGTTATAGCTGATTCCGTTGTCATAGGCATCCTCTCCCTCATGCCGCTTGGTGAACTTAACCACCTGGATGGTGAAAGGCAGCACTATGATTTCATAGAGAGTCTTGAGTACCACCTGAGAGACTATCAGCACGGGAATCTCCTTGAGGGGAACCACCCCCGACAAGGCCAAGGGGAAGAAGATAAGCGAGTCGACCGTCTCGCCATAGACGGTGCTGAGAATGGCCCGGGCCGAGAAGTTGTGGCCAGAGGAGCTTATCTTCATCCGGCTCATCACATAGGCATTGACGAAAGATCCGGCCAAGAAGGCCACAAACGAGGCGGCTGCCACACGGGGAGCCAGGCCAAACACGGCATGGAAACCGGCGTCATTGTCCCAATAGGGAGCACCGGGCAGCGCATCGGCCAGGGCGCCAAAAGCCACAAAGAGGAAATTCATCGCAAAACCGACCCATATCAACAGGCGGGCACGACGATAGCCCCATACCTCGCATACGCAGTCATTGATGATGTAAGACACCGGAAACACCAGCAAACCGCCGGTGATACTGATAGGCCCAAAGGCCAGTTGCTTGGTCTCAAGCACGTTTGCCGTAATGAGGCAAACACAGAAAAGGATGCTGAACAGCATGAACAGCACACTGACTTGAATCTTGTTTGATTTCATGATTACTTGTTTTTTATAGGAGGTTAGACAAGTTTCTTAGAACTCCTTTGAATAAAGAAAAAGACGAGGGCCAGGACTTCAATCCCGACGCCTCGTCATAGGGATTGCTTTTAATCGACATCAGTTGGCCGCAGCCACATAGCTAAAGGTGTAAGTCACCTTGCCACCCTGCTTGTCGGTCACTGTCAGCTGACGGACGCTCTTGTCGCTATTGAGCTGTGCCTCTACCTTATAGGAGCCGCCCAAAGCCGAAGTGGCTTCCGACATGATTTTGGTACTGCGGCCCCGGCGGAACAGGCCCACCAACTGATAGGGACTGCACTCACGGATGCCGAACAACAGCTGGTTGACATCAACCGACTGCATCCGGTTGTCACTGTCACTGTATTTTACACCAACAGCCTCCTGGAACTCGCTCCCATCGGCATAACGGTGATAATACCTCAAGCTGTCGGCCTGACGGTCATTGTCGGGATAATTGAAATTGCCGGCTTGGCGGGCAAAGTAGAGTCCTTGACCGGAGTATTCTCCGCGGCGATGGTCCTCCACATTGAAGTAGACGTTTTTCTGATAGTCGGTGCCGATATTGGTATAGAGCACGGTATCCGTCTCCGACATCAACTTGTCGGCAGGCTGATAGGCGTTGGTAATATTGCCCGTCAGCGAGTTGTTAATAGTCAGCGTACTGTCAGTCCAAGCGAAAGTCATGTTGCGGAGTGTGGTACCGTCCTTGGTCATCACCAGCTTGGTGGGGCGGCAGATATTGTCGTAAGAAATCTCAATCTGACTGCCGTCGGAACCATCGATTGTGCCCACCAAGGGAGCGTCGCCATAGCTGCCATCGCCACGGGTGGCATACTGGTAGGTAACAAACTCCCACTTCACGTCCGAATTGTCGGTAGCCTCTGCATGGAAGCTGGCCGTACGGCCCTCATGCGTCTTGTTGACAGCATATTCCACGGGAATGGTATAAATCAGGTTGCTCTTGCCCTCCATCGTCTGGGGCTTACACCAGTCGGAACCCGACAGCATCGTCATGCGCCAGTCGTTGGTACAGCCGATATAAATCACGCCCCGGGGCGTGTTGGCATAAGCTTCCCGGGTGCAAGTGCCTACGGGAAAGCTACCACTTTTGTCGTCTACACAGGCTGTCAGCATTGGGGCGGCAAGCACCCCCGCCAATAAGATTTTTAGTCCTTTCATTCTTTTTACCTTTTATGATTAATAACAATAAGCCGTGATCAGTCGTCAAGACTGTCGT
>CALGHW010000398.1 GCA_937916075.1 uncultured Prevotella sp. | reverse complement strand
ATTGAAAATCTATACCACCATCGACACTCGGATGCAGAAATATGCGGAAGAAGCCGCCATCAAGCAGATGAAGCAGGTGCAGCGCAACTTCAAGAACCACTGGGGAAACACCAATCCATGGCAAGACGAAAACCATCAGGAGATACCCAATTTTATTGAAGGCATCGTGCAGAAGTTGCCTATATACAAACAGTTGCTCGAAAAATACCCCAACAACCCCGACTCCATACAGTATTGTCTGAACAAGCCCCACAAGGTGAAACTCTTTGACTATGAAAAGGGATATATCGAAAAGGAAATCAGCACCATGGACTCTATCCGCTATATGGTGCGCTTCATGCACTGCGGCTTCGTGGCCATGGAGGCCGAGACTGGCTATGTGAAGGCCTGGGTGGGCGACATCGACTTCAAGACATGGAAATACGACAAGGTGACAGCCATGCGCCAGCCTGGATCCACCTTCAAGCTGTTTGTTTATACCGAAGCCATGAATCAGGGACTCACGCCCTGCGACAAACGAAAGGACGAATATATCCGGATGATGGTGTTCGACAAGCAGAAAAATGCGGAAGTAGCGTGGACACCTACCAATGCCAACGGCCGCTTCTCCGGTGACTCGCTTCCCCTGAAATCCGCATTCGCACAGAGTGTCAACTCGGTTGCCGTAAAGTTAGGACAGGAAGTGGGCATTGACAACATTGTCAAGACGGCCCATGACATGGGTATCGAAAGCCCGCTGGACAATACACCGTCACTGGCTTTGGGCTCAAGCGATGTCAAACTGCTTGAGATGGTCAACGCCTACTCGACCATCGCCAATGAAGGCAAAGCACACGAGCCAGTACTCGTCACCCGAATTGTGGACCGCGATGGCAACGAGGTCTATGTGGCACCCACAGAGCAAAGACAGGCCATACCCTACCGCAGCGCATTCCTGGTACAGCAACTGCTGATGGGCGGTGTGCGCGAGGCCGGGGGAACCAGCCAGAGTCTCAATGGCTATGTCGGTCAATATCGAGACACTGATTTCGGAGGCAAGACCGGTACATCCAACAACCACTCTGACGCATGGTTTGTCGGAGTGACACCCAAGCTGGTGGTTGGCGCATGGGTAGGCGGTGAATACCGTTGTATACACTTCCGCACCGGAGCCTTGGGGCAAGGCAGCCGCACGGCACTCCCCATCTGTGGATACTTCCTGCAGTCGGTACTGGGCGACCCCAACTTCAAGCAGTATCGAGGCAAATTCCCCAATGCCAAGGATGAGTCTATCACGCCTAACATGTACAACTGCTCTGGCGTTTATCGGCCAAAGGCAAAAGCAGACACGACAGTGCATGACAGTGCAGTGTATGAGGAAGACGTAACTCTTGACGACGAATTTACCGAAGGAGGAAACACCGAGCATCACCACAACAGCCATGAAGGTAATGCGGAAATGAAAGAAGGTGGCGCCACTGAGCATGAAAAACCGGCTGCCACCGAACAGAAAAAGCGCAAGAAGCCTACTTATGAAGAGGTGACATTCTAAACGTCCACACACGAGACTGAATGGAATTAGACCTGAACAACAAGGAGTGGCAATACGCCCTCCAAATCATTAACTTTACCCGTCGCTCGCTGTTCCTTACCGGAAAAGCGGGGACGGGTAAATCTACTTTCCTGCGTTACGTCGCGGAGCACACTAAAAAGAAACATGTCATACTGGCTCCCACAGGTATCGCAGCCATCAATGCCGGAGGCAGCACGCTGCACAGCTTTTTCCGGCTTCCTTTTCATCCCTTACTCCCCAATGACAGTCGCTACAACATTCGGAACATCCGGAAGACACTGAAATATGACAACGCACGGTGCAAGCTGTTGCGCGAGGTAGAGCTCATCATCATAGATGAGATCAGCATGGTCCGCGCAGACATCATCGACTTTATAGACAAGGTATTGCGCATCTATTGCCACAATATGCGCACTCCCTTTGGCGGCAAGCAATTATTGCTTGTGGGAGATGTGTACCAACTGGAGCCTGTGGTCAAAGAGGAGGACAGACGATTGCTCCACCCGTTCTATCCCTCTGTCTATTTCTTTGGAGCCAAGGTCTTTCAAGAGATGCAACTGGTAAGCATTGAGCTACACAAAGTCTACCGACAGACCGACGACCACTTTATCCGCATCTTAGACCATATCCGCAACAATACCGCCCAAACAGCCGACTTAGCCACGCTCAACAAGCGTGTAGGAGCTGTTCTGTCCACACGAGGAAATGACCTGGCCATCACGCTGGCCACCCGACGGGACACGGTAGACTATATCAAACCTGAGTTCGGGATAAGAAAGTTGGTATAAAAGTTGGTAATCTCGATA
>CALGHW010000397.1 GCA_937916075.1 uncultured Prevotella sp. | reverse complement strand
TTATCGTATGCAAAGGTAATGCAAATCAGAGAGACAACAAAATGTATCAGGATCCAATTTTCCATCCAGACAGGGCTTACTGCATGGAAAAGGTATAATAAATTATATTCGGGCACTTACTTACAAAATAAATTCAGTAACTTTGCCCCAAAAACAGAAAGACCATGAACGACGAATACCAGACCATCACCACTCCCGGTGAGGGATATTATACAGAAAAGCGCAGCAAATTCATCGCCTATGCCTGTCATGTGGACAGCGTGGAGGAAGCCCTTGAGATTGTTGGGCAATATAAAAAGAAGTACTTTGATGCCCGCCACGTGTGCTATGCCTACATGACGGCCCCTGACGGGAGCGTATTCAGGGCCAACGACGACGGGGAACCCAGCAGCACGGCCGGCAAGCCTATCCTCGGACAGATACAGAGCCACGGGCTCACCGACGCGCTCTGCATCGTGGTGCGCTATTACGGCGGTGTCAACCTGGGCACCGGCGGACTGATTGTAGCCTACCGGACGGCGGCGGCCGAGGCCATTGAGAATGCGGGAACGGAGACGAGACTGGTGGAGGAGACGGTGGAGTATGACTTCCCCTACCCGATGATGAACCAAGTGATGAGGGTGGTCAAGGAGATGCAGCCGCGCATCGTCAGCCAAACGTTTGACAACACATGCTCCATCCGGCTGGCCATCCGGCGGTCGGAGGCCGACCGGCTCCGCGGACGCCTGGCCAAGCTGTCGTTTGAATAGAAAGGCAAACCATACTCGGACATGAAAAATAAATCACGATTCGTTTTGTCATGTCGCTCATTTGCATTACCTTTGCACACGCAAAAAGGAAAGTTGGCAGAGTGACCGAATGCGCTGGACTCGAAATCCGGTATACCCCTTTCCGGGTATCGGGGGTTTGAATCCCTCACTTTCCGCTCAGGGCTTCTGAAAGAATTTCTTTCAGGAGCCTTTTTTATTACGCTTGTCCCATACGGTCTCGATTTATCCCCCACAGCCGCCATCCGGCGACTCAAGGGCGTGTGCCCTTGAGCGTGGAACGAAGCTGTCCGTCCTTCCACAGCTGGATGATACACAAACCAGGCTCACCGGATGCCGGCGGCATGACGAAAGACTGCGACTGGCCGACACAGGCTGTATATACGCGGAGCAACACCCCCGAGGCGGAGAATACCTTGACCGTATACTCGCCCGGCTTGATGGACCGCAAAGCGACAGGATGTACACCACTCTCCACATCTTCCACATCGACCATGCCTGGACTCGCCCACACGTCGGCCCCCCAAAGATTAGAGAGCGAGAGCGTCACATCCTTCTTGCCGGCCAACGCATAAGCCACAGTGGCCGTGGCACCTTCCTCCCTGATGACACTCACATCCCCGGCATCCGCCCCGAAATCCCATTCGGGCACGGCACGCACTTGGAGCGACCCCGAAATGCCGGGATAACCCGGTTGGTGGCAGTTAGCCGGTTGCTGCACATATGCGGCCATCGACGTATTCTCGCCACCACCATTGACAATTCTGACAGCGCTGGCGGCATAACCCTGCAGCCGACCATGGTTGGGGAAGCGTCCGAGGGCATCTATCTCCTCAAAAGTGTAATAAGCCTGAAGCCCCTCCGGCACCTCCACATCGGCATAGCCTTTCATGGCCCTGACCACCTCGGTGTCTGTGAGAGCCTTGTTCCATACCTGCACCTCGTCGATGGCGCCAGAAAAAGCAGCCTTGTACACACCGCCGCCACCGATATGGATGTCGGCCGGGGCGTTGACATCGATACGGGAGTCAAGCAGTCCCTGCGCCTCGCGCCGTGTGGACCCCGCCACCAAGGCAGGACCCGCCACCCGCTTGCCGTTGATATATATCTTCTGCATGGCCGAGGCGTCTTGCGTCACGACGAGGTGGGTCCACACACCCGGCACCACGCTATAGCCGCTGGTCACCATGTCCGTGGGATGGTCCATGTCGGCACAGCCCATAGTGCCGAAAGTTATCTCGCCCGCCGGATGCGCCTGGCCAGTGGCATGGTCCGTCCAGGCCGGACATACCTGGACCCAGAGGTCGCCCCAGTTATTGTAAGGCCAGGAGTCGGCTATGGTGTTCTTCGAGATGAGACTGGTGCCTTCCTTGTCGTGCGCCCACTTGTCGGCCTTAAACCACAGGGCGATGGAGTATTCCATGCCCTGCTGGGTGGCGGCAGGAATGGAGAGCATGTCGGGGTCAGCCACGGTAAAGGCGCGCGAGACGCTTCCGTCAGACGGCCGTGACACATAGGTATATTCCACAGGTTCTCCCTTGCCCACAGTAGTGCGGCTGGCCGACAGGCTCTCAATCCGGGGCATGGCTCCCGTAGACACGGGTGTGATTTTCACCAAACCACGCATGATAGTCTCCGTGCCATCGACATGAGTGACCTCCAAGTCATAGACACCCTCATGCGGGATGGAAGTTTCCCAGGAAGCCACATGACTGGTTTCAGCCACCACCTCGCCCGTGACAGCGTCGGCTATCCGCCACGACTGTGCCGCCGGCATGAGCCGGTCGCGATAGCCTATCCGGAACATCTCGCCCGGCTTGATGACCGTATGGTCGACGACGGGGGTGACATCGTGTGTATCATAAGCCACGTCCTGATAGTCGCTCCACACGATTTCGGAACCTTGCTGTCCATCGGGCGAAACGGCTCTTACGCCAAAGCGACAAGTACGCTCGCCATCAGTCGCCAATGGAGCCCCCACGACATACGCCGCCCACGACTCCGTGGCGGTAAGGAGCCGGGGTTGCTCACCTTTCTGCTGGAAGTATATCTCATAATACCAGGTGTCCACCTCGTCGTTGTATGTTTTTTCCCCGTCCTTCTCTTCCTTCGAGGCATAGCGTAGCTTGAAGTCCACACGGTCATACCATCCGCGGAGCACTTTGACCTCCTTGACGGACGGGCTCACGGTATGGAAGGCCTGGGCCGGATTGCGCAGGGCCAGCTCGCCGACGCGCATCTGGTAGTTGCTGTCCGTATTCTCCAGCACGAGGCCCATCATGGCCACGGTATCGCCCGGCTGGAGGCCTAATTTGTCGAGCGAGGTGGTAAAGGTGGTCCACTTCCCCTTCTGCGGGGCATCGGGCACGGCTATCTCCTTGTAGTTCGTCACATCTCCCTTCAGGGCGACAAAGAGTTTGGCGTGCGACACCGTTTCATGCTCCAGTTTATACACTACGGACAACTCATAAGAGGGCTGCGTGGGGAGCAGGGTCTTGAAGAGTTTAACGCGCGAGAAGGGGGTGGCTCCATGAAGCCGCAGGCAAGAGCCGCCGGTATAGGCGTCGTCCCACGACAGGTCGGCCTCGGCCAGGGCGTGAAGGCCGTCTGCGGTCACCTGGTCGTTGCGGTCGGTTATCCAGAAGCGCCAGGTGGGCAGATAGTCTTGCGTGTTGAGATTATACCACTTGGAGTCGAAGGCCACCTGGCCTTCCTTGTAATACTTCAGTCCGTTGCCAAGGCAGAAGCGGGTCACGAAAGGGACAGTCTGGATAGTAGACTTCGCCGTGAGCAGCCGTGCCAAG
>CALGHW010000396.1 GCA_937916075.1 uncultured Prevotella sp. | reverse complement strand
ACGATACCCACCTCAGCCCGGAGATGGCGCGGGTCGAAATTGACGATATCCACGATTCCCACCACGCAGCCCTCCACATTCTCCACCATCAGCCTCACCTGGCGGTCATTATAGATGTCGCCAGTGGCCGAGGCGATATACTCATGGAGAGCATACCGCGAATAAGGGACATTGGTTGCCCCCACATTCCACAGCTGCATGTCGTTTTCTATATGATAAAGCATATCCAGGTCTTCAGGTTCCATCGCCCGCAGGCGAACGTCTGGGATATGTTGTGATATAGCCGTCATTTGATGATTTCGTTAGGAGTGATAATGATACGAGTCTTGTTGTTAAAGGTGCCTATACACACGTCACGCCGGGCGATGCCGCGCATGAACGCCAGCATGGCTTGATAGCTGAAGGAGTCGGTGTCAAACACCAGCACGGCCACACCCTTGTGGCCGGCAGTCTTGTCGGCCACCACCGACGGTGCGAAGGTCTGCTCATCGGCATACACAAATTCTGCCGTGAGCCCTTTTCTCCGGGCTATCGCCTGGCAGCGGCACACCATCTGCTTCCGTCCCACAAAGAGATAAAGCGGCTCGGGGCTGCGAGGCTTCATAAACCCGAGCGAGCGGCGCACCCTGCTGCACTGCATCTTCACCAGGGCTATCAAGGCCTTCACGTAGATAGCCGCCTTGATGGGCACACTCATCAGGAAGCTGAGGTGGCCGTAATGCTTGCGGAAGAAGATGAGCATGGCCTGATAAAACACATGGACATAGCGGAACGAGCTTTTGTGGGTGCTCTCACCCTTATAGTGGAGAATGGGCTGCGGCAGATACCAGTTCTCATACCCACCCTTGAGCAAGCGGTAAGACAGGTCGATGTCTTCACCATACATAAAGAAGTCCTCGTCGAGCAACCCTATTTTGTCGAGCGCCGAACGGCGCAGAAAGCAGAAAGCCCCGCTGATAACCTCGATGCGCTGAGGCTCGCCCCATTCCAGGAAGCTGAGGTAGTAGCGCCCGAAGACGCGGTTCTTCGGGAAACGGGCACACAGACCGCACATCTTATAAAAAGAGGTAAGCGGCGAAGGCAGGCCGCGACGCGACTCCATGGCCAGGGTCCCGTCCACATTCTGCATCCTCACGCCTACTCCACCCACCCCGGGATGGCTGTCCATGAAAGCCACAACCTCGCGCAGCGTGTCCTCGCCGACAAAGGTGTCGGGGTTTAGCAAGAGCACATAGTCGCTCTCCGACTGGCGGATGGCAATGTTGTTGGCCCGGGCGAACCCCAAGTTATGATTGCTGTCGATAATCTCCACGTGGCGGAAACGATGAGACAGATAATCCACCGAGCCGTCCTTGGAATGGTTGTCTACCACATATACGCAACTGTCAATGCCGGCGAGTGCCTTCTCAAGACTGTTGAGGCACTGCTCGACAAAGTATTTCACATTATAATTGACAATGATAACCGTCAGTTTCATGCCTTATCTCCGTCGTTTGGTTTCACTTCATTTTCACATCTGTCGCCTCCCGGATACACAAATGCCATACTCAGCAACAGGATGATGGCCATATAGCCAAAAGAAGCCGACAGAAACCAATAATATAATAAGGTATTGGCCACGAGCGGGAAGGCCAGCATCGACAAGCGCACCATGCCCCAGCGGGCTAAGGATGAGGCGCCGCCAGCCTTCAGCGAGCGGTCTATGGCCGCAAACCGGAACAGGCGCAGGGCCAAGGGCACAAGACCTATCGTGAGCAGCTCCATCAATGTGGCAACGACAAACTCCTGGCTCTTGTCGCCAATGAGCATGCCCGGCTCCAGCGTCTCGGTCTCATAGGCCACCGCCACGGCCACCGCCAAGACCACCGAGACCCAAAAGGCGGAAAGCAACAATATCTTCGTTTTTCTGATTTCCATGATTTCTGTTCAAGTATACATATTACGATACGCCCGCAAAGGGGGTACGGTTGAGGATAGACCGTCCGAGTGTCACCTCGTCGGCATATTCCAGCTCGTCGCCCACGGCCACGCCACGGGCTATCACGCTCAGCTTGACGGCATAGGGAGCCAACTTTCTGGATATAAAGAAATTGGTGGCGTCGCCTTCCATCGTGGGACTGAGCGCCAGGATGACCTCCTTCACGCCTCCTTCGGCCACACGCGCCACCAGGGAGTCAATCTCGATGTCGCCAGGGCCTACGCCGTCCATAGGCGAGATGGTACCGCCCAGCACATGATACAGGCCATGAAACTGCTGGGTATTCTCCACAGCCATCACGTCCTGCACGTTTTCCACCACGCATACCACACTGGTGTCGCGGCGGGGGTCGGCACAGATAGGACACAGTTCGGTGTCACTGATATTGTGACACACCCTGCAGAATTTTATCTCGCGCTTCATCTCGGCTATCGTCTCGGCAAAGCGGTTTACGCTATCCGCATCCTCACGCAGCAGATGAAGCACCAGCCGGAGTGCCGTCTTCCTGCCGATTCCCGGCAACCGGGCGAACTCGCCCACGGATTTCTCCAACAGTTTGGATGGATACATGTCTAATTAAAATTAATCATTGTAAGTTTAAAATCAAAGGGAATGGGAGTATGCGGGGACAAGGCGTCAACTCTCTATCTCGCTCAGCTCCAGCCAGCGCATGCTCTTCTCGTCCAGCTCATCCTTGAGCTGCGGCAGCCGCTTGCTTTTCTCCGTCAGTTCGTCCACACTCAGCTTGCCGCTGCAGAGGGCCTCCTCCAGCTGGCGCTGCTCGGCCTCGAGGGCCGCGATATCCTTTTCGAGCTGGGCAAACTCCATTCGCTCCTTATAGGTCATCCGTCGGCGTGTGTCGTTGTGATAATCCTTCTTCTGCTTGACACTCTCCACGGCAGCTTTGGCCTCAGCCTCCTTCTTCGTCTCCATCGCGCTCCACTGCCTATACTGCGTATAGTTGCCGGGGAAGTCCTTGATTTCCCCTTGCCCCTTGAACACGAGCAGATGGTCCACCACCTTGTCCATAAAGTAGCGGTCGTGGCTCACCACGATGACACAGCCGGGGAAGTCGGCCAGATATTCCTCCAGCACCTGTAAGGTCACGATATCAAGGTCGTTGGTAGGCTCGTCGAGCACGAGGAAATTGGGATTCTTCATCAGCACCGTACACAGATACAGCTTGCGACGCTCGCCGCCGCTGAGCTTGTATACATAATTATGCTGTTGCTCTGGCGTAAACATGAAGTACTGCAAGAACTGCGAGGCCGTCATGTGCTTGCCGTTGCCGAGGTCGATATAGTCGGCGATGGCCGTAATGACATCTATCACCTTCTGGCTCTCGTCGAATTTCAGCCCCTCCTGCGAGAAGTAGCCAAAGCGCACGGTGTCGCCCACGACGATACGCCCCTCGTCGGGCT
>CALGHW010000395.1 GCA_937916075.1 uncultured Prevotella sp. | reverse complement strand
GATACACCGCGCTGAAAGGCTTGGTGATATAGTCGTCCACGCCCTCCTTGAGTCCCTCGATACGGTCATCAAGCGAAGCCTTGGCCGAAAGGACGATGATGGGGATGTGGCAGGTGTCGGTGTGCTGCCGGATATGGCGCACCATGGTCAGTCCGTCCATGACCGGCATCATCACGTCGGTAATGATAAAGTCGGGCATCTCTGTCCGGGCCGCCTCCAACCCCTGCTGCCCGTCGGCCGCCTGAAGCACATCATAGTCGGCCGCAAGGATGCTGACAAGGAAGTGACGAAGGTCGGCATTGTCCTCTACCACGAGTAGACGGACGCTGTGGGAGGCTGTAGCCGGCGCATCGGCCGCCACCGTACCAGCTATCGCCGGCACATGGTCGTCGCTGATATAGAGGTCGCTGCCATCCGTGTTATAGCGCAACATCCTGTTGACGAGGTCGAGCATCTGGTCCGCATTACGCCTCACCATCTCCAGATGACCACGCGAGGTGCTGTCGAGCGAGGCCGACTGCAACACCTCGCTCACCGGCCCCCCGATGAGCGTCAACGGAGTGCGGAGCTTATGGCCTATCTCGGTGAAGAAGCGTGTTTTCATCTCGCCCATCTCCCGACTCAAGGTGTTCTTGGCCCGCAACATATAGATATAGATACACAGATAAACGACAAGACAGAACGCGATGAAATAGAGCAGCTTGGCCCATAAGGTCTCCCCAAACGCGGGATGCACGTAAATGCTGAGCGTCGCCTCATTATTGACCCACACGCCCGCACTGTTGGTGCTCTTGACGAGCAACCTATGGCGACCGGCCGGCAAATGATTGAATGAGGCACTGTTGGACGCCCCTATATAGTTCCAGTCGTTATCCACGCCCTCCAGTTTGTAAGCATACCTCACGAGGTAGCGGTCGGCATACTCCAAGGCCGAGAAATAGACCGTGAGGTTGCGACGGTCGGAAGGCACGTCGAGCTCCTCGGCCGCCAGCAACGGCTCCCTCGTATTGTCGCCCTGGAAGAGCACTCCCGTGAAGACGATGTTGGGCCGGTGGTTGTTGCGCCTCAGCGTCTTCGGGTCAAAATAGGCCACCCCTCCCCGGGC
>CALGHW010000394.1 GCA_937916075.1 uncultured Prevotella sp. | reverse complement strand
GAACTGTCGCCGCCAGGGATTGCCTACCATTCAGATCAACGAGGCGCAAACGGTGCAAGTGATGGACTGGTACATCCGTACCCGTCTCTTCGCCCAGCCTTTCGACCCCTTCCGTGGAAGCGACTGGAAGATACTCTTGGCACAGAAAGGCATCGTCACACAGCACATCGTGCAGCAGTTTGCCGTGGCAATCTACAAGATGCAGAACCGCCTTGTCACGATAGATGCAGAAGTTTCGCTGACGGCATTCTCTTCCTTGCAGGCCATCAAGATGCGCGAGTCGTTCTCCATGGAGGTGAGCAAGTGCATCTATCCACGGTTGGGCTATCCTTCGCATGGAGGAGGATTGGAGAAGGCTTTTATCGAGTTCTTGGACAAGGATGCTGAGGTGGAGCGATACCTGAAAATCAATGAGTCGGGACATTCCTTCGCCATCATTTTCTATGTAAGGAAGGACGGATTGATGGCAACGTATCATCCTGATTTCATCGTGGCGACGAAAGATAAAGTGTATCTGATAGAGACCAAGGGCGACGACAAGGTGGACGATGTGAATGTGCGCCAGAAACAGACGGCTACCCTTGAGTGGATAAAGAAGGTGAATGTGCTGGAGCCTAAAGACAGAATGAACCGCACGTGGGAATATGTGCTCATCGGTGAAAGTGTTTTCTACTCGTTGAGCGGAAGCGGCGCCACGATTGCGGATATTTGCAACCAGTGCAAGGTGTCGTATTCCGTGGCGACAGGCCGGTTGTTTGAATAGTGAGAAGGGCGTGCAACGCATTTCGTGGATGAGCTTCAGGGTTCATCTTGTGAAATGAGTTGCACGCCCTTGTTCTTGTGCCTTGCAGGTGCCATTCACCTGCATTGATAGGGTCCTGCAGGGGTGACCATGTCGGTTAGTTGTCGTCTATGAAGCGTCTCACTTTCTTCAGTTTGATGCCGTAGTTGAAATTTTGGGTGGTAGACACTCCTGCAAAGTTCACGGCGACAATCTTTCCGTATTCGTTGAACACCGGACTGCCGCTGGAGCCTGGCAAGGCTGGAATAGTGTACATTATTTTATTGTTGTCGGAAGTCTGCGAGATGTTGCCGCTCGTGATTTGCGCCTTGATGCCCTGTGAGGTGTTCGACAGGCTGAATCCGGCGTTGAATCCAATCATATACAGCTTGTCGTCCACCTTGATGTCCGTGTCGCTGTCGGCCATTTCGAGTACGGTGGCGTTGTCCGGCGTGTGTTTGCTCTTGAGTTGCAGCATGGCGAGGTCAATGTCCGTGTCCTTTGATACAGCGGTGACCACACATGGGGCCAGGTCGGATAATTTGGTGACAAAGGTGTTGTTGTAAGCCACGCTCACGTCATACACAGGCTCAATCTTGATTTCGCTCACGTCGATGTTGTCAATCTTCTTCCATGTTTCCATGGCTGTGTTATACGACTCGCTGAGCTGTTGCTGCTCCTCGTTGATTTGGTTGAGCTGCTCCTCGTCGACCGTCTGGTCTCCCCATTCGTCAAAGTCATAGCAGCTGTTCTTTTGGCTTTCCAGTTCGTCGTAGCGTGTAGACATCTGGCGCATCTGTTCTTGTATGAGCTGCTTGAACGAGTTGAAAACGTTTCCCACAGAATGTTTGGCGTCCGTGAAGTCAATCGACGGTGTGGCCACATGGCGATTGGTGATTATCTTTCCGTCTGCCGAGATGATGAAGCCCGTACCGGTGATGATGGCCTTGGTCTTCTGTATTTCGCTCTCGTCGAACGTGAAATTCTCCATGTCGCCATCTTTGTCAAATCCGGTGAAATACCATTCGGCGCCTGTGGGCAGCGTAATCTTATAATAATACTGGTTGACAATCATGACCACTCCTGGTCCGTTTTCCTCCAAAATCTTGTCGGGGCTTTTCTTGCAGCTGGCAAGGCTCAACAAGGCAAGGACTGTCACCATGATATGCAATATTGATCTTTTGTAATCCATAGTGTCTGAAAAAATAAAAAACATAGTTGAGGATAACACGTCCGTTCACCGGCAACTGTGCCGGTCACAGGGTGCGGTGATGAAAGGGAAAGTGCCAAGACAGAAGCCTGTATATGTCTTCATGTGTCTTGGCACTCCTTTCCTGTGGCTTTAGTCCTGCTCAGGGATATGAATCTGGTAAGCCCGGTTGAACACCTCCTGTACCGTGTTGATTTCGAGGTAGCTGGTGCTGCTGTTCTTGCCGAAGCTGCCACTCAGGTGGGCAATCTTGTCCTCATTCTTCAGATATCCCTTTTGTCGGAGCATCCGGAGGGCGGCCAGGAACTGTTCCTTGGCGCCAATCTGCTCATGCTGCGCCACGGCGATGACACCATAACTCAGGGCCAGCCAGCGCTGTGTCTTCTCCTTGTAGCAGATGGCCAGCACGGGGTTGGGGCCGCGGAAGGCGGCCAGGTGGCGTGCCGTGGCACCTGTCTTGCTATCGGTAATGATGCCCTTGACACCCAGCCGCTCGGTAGCCTCGATGGCACTGTGGGCCAGGAACTCGGGTACGTCGAAGCCGTCATAGAGCGACAGGCCGTACTCGTCGAAGGCGTGGCGGTCGTTCTCTGCCTGTTCGGCGATGGCGGCCATGGTGGTGACCGCCTCTACGGGATACTTGCCCGAAGCCGTCTCGCCGCTCAGCATGAGGGCGTCGGTTTGCGAATAGATGGCGTTGGCGATGTCGGTCACCTCGGCCCGGGTGGGGCGCGGGTTGCTGATCATGGTATGGAGCATCTGCGTGGCCACGATGACCGGTTTCTTGGCCCGCATACACTTGCCGATAATCATGCGCTGGATGCCCGGTATGCGCTCGATGGGCACCTCGATGCCCAGGTCGCCGCGGGCAATCATGATGCCGTAGGAAGCCTCGATAATCTCGTCAATATTGTCCACGCCCTCTTGATTCTCAATCTTGGATATGATTTTGATGTCGCTTCCGTGCTCGTCCAGGATATCCTGTACGGCCTTCACGTCGGCAGCGCTGCGTACAAAGGAGTGGGCGATGAAGTCGATGTCCTCGTTGATGGCCAGCAGGATATTGCGCTTGTCCTTCTCGGTGAGTGCGGGCAGGTCGATGTGCACACCCGGCACATTGACACTCTTGTGGGCACCGAGCACCCCGTCATTCATGACCTGTGCGATGACAGCGGGACCTTCCACACCGATGACCTTCATGTCGAGTGCGCCGTCGTCGAAGAGGATGTCGTCGCCCACATGGATGTCGTTGGCGAAATTCTTGTAAGAGAGGTTGATGATGTCGTGCTCGGTGTCCATCTCGGGGCGTCCGAATATGCGCACCACGTCGCCCGTCTTGTAAGAGATGGGGGCGGCACAACCGGTGGTTCTCACTTCAGGGCCTTTGGTGTCGATGAGAATACCGATATGGTGAGATACTTTGCGTGTGTTGCGGATAATTTCCTGAATGCCTTCTTTAGAAGCATGGGCCGTGTTCATACGTACGATGTTCATGCCGGCTTCAAAGAGCTGGCGGATAAAGTCCACGCTGCAACGTCGGTCGCTGATGGAGGCTACAATCTTGGTCTGTTTCATTGTCTTAAAGTCCCGTTTGTGTAAATACTATACCATAAATATATAATATAGTGTGCAAAGTTAGTATAAATTAGAGACAATACAAAAGGAAATCGTCCCTTTTTGTCGGTCGGCAGGTAGGGCGGGCACATGATTTTTTAGGATATGCTTACAGCGAAAGACACAGATATTCCCGAAGAGGTTGGAAGTGTTTCTTTCTCTTTTTCTGACAAGAAGCCTGTTTGGAAAGCTTTCTGAAGTCATGTTCCATATATTATATACAATGTGATAAAGCTCTAAACCATTGCTCTTTAGGACAGGTAAGGGCTCAAAATAGTATTTTTTCAAAAAAAACACAGAATAAATTTTCATTTGCCGTTGAAAATCAGTATATTTGCACTCCGAACGACTTTATGATAATAAAATATCACAACAATATAACAATACGAAATGACAAAAGCAGATATTATCAACAACATTGTTGAAGAGACAGGCTTGGCCAAGAAAGATGTGGCCACCACTATCGAAGCTTTCATGGAAGAGGTTAGAAACAGTTTGTCTGAAAGAAAAGAGGATGTCTTTTTGCGTGGTTTTGGTAGCTTTATCGTGAAGCATCGCGCTCAGAAGACTGCCCGCAACATATCAAAGAATACGACAATCGTCATTGAGGCTCATGATTTCCCGGCTTTCAAGCCCGCCAAGAGCTTCATTGCGAAGATGCAATAAACAAACATAATTATAATAACATTTTAAAATTTATAAGCTATGCCAAGCGGAAAGAAAAAGAAGGGCCACAAGATGGCTACTCACAAGCGTAAGAAAAGATTAAGAAAGAACAGACATAAGAGCAAGTAAGGCTCTGCCGGTGTACACGCTGCACCGCGCAGTCTGTCCAAACAACATCAAAAGAGTAATGAAAGGAGTGTGTCATGAGGTTGAGTTTTTCAGTCGTGACACACCCTTTCTGTTTTTAACGAACCAATAAAAAGAACCGTAAGGAATGACAAGCGAAGTGATTATTGACGTCCAGCCCAAAGAGATTTCGATTGCGCTGCTCGAAGACAAGAGTCTCGTGGAATACCAGAATGAGCCGCGGTCGGCCTCGTTCTCTGTGGGTAACATCTATGTGGCAAAGGTGAAGAAGCTGATGCCGGGACTGAATGCGTGTTTCGTGGATGTCGGGTTCGAGCGGGATGCATTCTTGCATTATTTAGACTTGGGTTCGCAGTTTAGCTCTTACGAGAAATACCTTAAACAGGTACAGAGTGACAAAAAGAAACTTTATCCAATCACGAAGGCTTCCAGACTGCCCGACCTGAAAAAGGACGGCAGCGTGGCCACCACGCTCAAGGTAGGACAGGAGGTGATGGTCCAGATTGTCAAGGAGCCCATCTCCACCAAGGGTCCGCGCCTGACGTGTGAGCTGAGTTTCGCTGGCCGCTATCTGGTGCTGATACCGTTCAACGATAAAGTCTCTGTTTCTTCAAAAATCAAAAAAGGCGAGGAGCGGGCCAGGCTCAAGCAACTTATCCAGAGCATCAAGCCCCGCAACTTTGGAGTCATCGTGCGTACATCGGCCGAAGGAAAACGTGTGGCCGAGCTGGACACCGAGCTGAAGATTCTGCTGAAGCGTTGGGAGGACGCCATCACCAAGGTGCAGAAGACGACAGCACGTCCACAGGGGGTCTTCGAGGAGACGGGCAGGGCCGTGGCCATGCTGCGTGACCTCTTTAACCCCACCTACGACGGAATCTATGTCAATGATGAGACCATTTTTGGCCAGGTGCACGACTATGTGAAGCTGATAGCCCCCGAGAAGGCCGGTATCGTGAAGCTCTATACGGGCAAGGTGCCCATTTTCGACAACTTCAATGTTACCAAGCAAATCAAGTCGGCCTTTGGCAAAACCGTGAACTACAAGCGTGGTGCCTACCTCATTATCGAGCATACAGAGGCCCTGCATGTGGTCGACGTGAACAGCGGCAACCGCACGCGGGCTGAAAATGGTCAGGAGGCCAATGCGCTGGAGGTTAACCTGGGGGCCGCCGATGAGTTGGCACGCCAGTTGAGGCTGCGTGACATGGGCGGCATCAT
>CALGHW010000393.1 GCA_937916075.1 uncultured Prevotella sp. | reverse complement strand
TTCCCAAAGGAGGGGTAGGGGTGGTTTGTCAAAAGATGTTCGACCTATTTAAGAATAAACTCCGCCACCAAGCAGAAAAGCAAAAAATGCATTTTTCCCCTCACACTTGCCAAGTGTCTTATATTTACTCTTTTTCAGTTGATGTTCAACTCCATGTCTTTCTTGCTTATGGGTTGCACGGACAAGCCTGTCTCAAATCCTCGGTAGGAGCCATTTGCCGACAGTATGTAGCGGCCAAGCAAAGAGTAAGAATGGCCGTTTTACAGATATGATTAATGTTAATTATAATTAATCAATCCGCCTTATTTGTCTTTTATTCATAAATATTTGCTACTTTTGCCCTCCGTAACGATTGAATATCAACTATAAAAACATTCCTAATGAATGTCTTGACAGAAAGAAACTTCTAACTGATAAAAAATAACAATTTGATGAACAAAAGATTACTCTTCTCTGCTGTGTTGGCAGCCATGATTGGTGCCAATGAAGCACAAGCCTATCATCCGATGGCTATTCCCGCTCAAGTATTCGCTCAAACAGAATCGGGGGGGGTGAAAATTGCATCTGGTGAAGATGTGACGGACACATATCTGAAAAATGCCGGATTTGATAACGAAGCTGATTTCCAGACTGCTGATGTCTCTACGAATAATATCAAAAATGTCAGCGACTGGACAGCTGAGTCTAAAGCTTCTGATTGTCCACAATCTTTAGGAGCAGTATTCCAAATAGGATCATCCGCAACATTTAATGGCGCATCTGTACCAGGTACAAATGCAGATGGCGGAACGACAGGTGGAGTGTTGGCTTTCTCAATGGGGTGGGGACAAACCGTAAAATATACCCAAGAACTGACAGACTTGCCTGCTGGCGTTTACCATTTTGAATATTTAGCCTACAATACAAACGACAAAGGTGTCGGGAAAAACTTGATAGGCTATATAGATGGGGACGGAAATTCTTATTACGGAACGAAGACAAGTTTCGAAAAAGGAAAATGGGTCAAAGAATCGGTAAACTTTGAAGTTGTTGAAGGAAAATCCGGAAAATTTTCTATTGGCTTCCAATCCATAAACATTCAAAGTACAAATAATGCCAAAGTTTGTATTGATTACATTAAAATTTACAAGGGCATTGTTATTCCTGCCAAGGCTGAAGCACAGGCGGCTCTTGACAAATATAATTATCAGGGTGACGAAAGAACAACCCTTGAAAATCTGCTGGACAAAGACCCAGCCACATTGGCGGAAGCAGATGACTTCAATGCTCAAATTATAGCCGCCACACAAAAATTCTGCCATGCCGCAGAAGAAGCCCTTATTTTAGCCGGTGAACATGGTGACTACATAAAAGGTTACAGGGCTATTAAGCAGAAATACACCAATGACGTGTCTTCCCTGTTGGGAAATGTCAGCAGTTGGGAAGGTAATATGGTGACCAATAAGGGCCAACACTGGAGTGGTAATGGCAACAGCACTTACTGGGAGCAGACAGGCGCTATGTGGGGGCAAAACTCTTGGACGGTCAATAAGAAAACCAGCATATCCTTGCCTAAGGGGAAATACGCCATGGTTGTCGCAGCCCGTACCTCTGCGTCTGTCGAGGGCTACCTGAAAGTAGGAGACAAGGCTGTTTCCATTATTAACAACGGAGATAGTGGATATGGTATCACAACGGATGGAGACGCCTCGTATAACCCGTATGACACTTATGCCAATACAAACGGACGTGGCTGGGAATGGCGTACCATAGAGTTTGAAGTGACCACATCCGATCCTGTCGACATTGAGTTCGGTGGCTCTACCAATGTGAAGCAGCAGTGGATGAGTGTTGGCGACATCACCTTGCTGACAACGGCTGATGCACAGACGTTGTATGCAGACAACTTCAATAACGTTTTGGAAACTTACAAATACG
>CALGHW010000392.1 GCA_937916075.1 uncultured Prevotella sp. | reverse complement strand
CCAGTTTCACTCGCTTGAAGTCTGTTTGCAACTCGCCTGTATAGTCTGCGTGAAACGAGGGCTTCGCTGACAGGCTGTCTTCACTTTGGCCCATGACGGGGCATGCCACTCCTGGCAATATTGTGAGAAATAAAAATTTTAATACATTCATAAAGTAATGCGACAAAATTAAATAAAAAATATGATTTTAAAAAACGTTGGAGTGAATTTTTAGGTTTTCTGATAGCATAAAATTAGGTTGTGACTGTTGACGAGCAGACGGCTTGATGACCTCCCGCCTGAATCATGGACAAGAAAAGCCCTGTTTAGCCTGCTTTCTTGGCTATCTTAGAGCCGGTCACCAAGGTGACGGGTGCCAGCCACCAAGGTGGCTGGTGTCAACCACCAAGGTGACTGGCTCTAAAACTGGCCATTTACGGGGCTAACGCGTCCCAAAGGATGACTTGACAAACGCCATTTCCTGAGCTTCGGAAATATTGCAGGTGTGCCAAAATAGTCAAGCGCTTTTTTGTTTACGATTAAAAAAATCATTAAATTTGCAGAAAAACAGAAATCTGATGAGCAATATTGTAAAATTCATCATTCTTTCGGTCAGCGTCTTGTTTTTGCTTGCGCTCATGTTTTTGCCGGTAAATAATTATGCGGGCATTGGCCTCACGGTACTATTGGTGTCTTTTTGCTGGTATATTTTCCGGGGCGACATTGTGCCTGAAAACCGCGAGACTTCTCGTCCTGTCGCCCATGTCGCTCCAGCCACCGGCAGAAAAGTTGGCAAGGGCACAAAAGACCTTTGCCTGCAACTGCTGAAGGAGCTGAATGTCGAAGTGGAGAAAGATGACGAGAATGAGGACACTTATAACTTTGAGTATTTCGGTGAGCGTCTGAGCGTCAGGACATCTAACGATGACAGCTTCATCATGCTTTATGACACCTTTTGGAAGCGGTTTCCTGCTGAAGACCTGGAGATGGTCACGCTGGCGCGCAAAACGGTCAACAGGGCCAATATCGTATACAATGGCTTTACCTTGATTTACTCGTTTGTGGACAACACAATGTGGATTCATTCCAACACCAGCGCGCTGCTTGTGCCGGAGATAGCTTATGTAGAAGAGTATTTCAAAAGCGTGCTCAAGCGCTTCCTCTTTGCCCATAAGGCTTTTGACGAGGCTATGTTTGAACAGATGAAGGAAGATGGGGCTAAGTCGTAATGCTTGGTTCTTTATGGCTTATTTTTTTGACCTTACTTAAAGGCGGAAGTGATGATTGGCGACGAGATAAAATATAGGATAGGGCAGGCTTTCGGATTTGAGCCTACCGACGAACAGCAGCGGGCCATGGACGTGTTTGCCGAGTTTATGACCGACCGGGATGAGCGGGCGGTCATGGTGCTGCGCGGTTCGGCCGGAACGGGAAAGACCACACTGGCGGGCGCCATCGTCAAGGCGATGCGCAGCTTGCGGGGGCGGCTGGTGCTGCTGGCTCCCACAGGGCGGGCGGCCAAGGTGTTCTCCCTCTATTCGGGAGTGCCGGCATTCACTATCCACCGACGTATATACCGGCAGAAATCGATAGACGCCGGAATGGGCGGATTCAGCCTGAACGACAATCTTTACCGCGACACGCTCTTTGTGGTAGACGAGGCCTCGATGGTGGCCAACCAGCGGATGCAGACTGACGGCTTTGGCAGTGGCTGTCTGCTCGACGACCTTATCGCATATGTTTATCAGGGAGGCGACACGGGCTGCCGGCTGCTGCTGGTGGGCGACCGGGCTCAGTTGCCGCCGGTGGGCGAGGAGGAGAGTCCGGCGTTGCAGGCGGCGGTACTGGAGGGATACGGGCTGAAGGTGTATGAGGCGGAACTGAACGAGGTGCTCCGCCAGAGTCGTGACTCGGGCATCCTCTATAATGCCACGGTGGTGAGGTCGATGATTACCCATGACGAACTGACCCGGCTGCCGCTCATCAGGTTTCACGGGTTTGCCGATATCCGGATGGTGCCCGGCGACGAGCTGATAGAACAGTTGGCGTCGAGTTATAGCGAGGTGGGACTGGACGAGACCATGGTGGTCACCCGAAGCAACAAGCGGGCCAACATCTATAATCAAGGCATCCGCAACATGGTGTTGGGGCGCGAGGAAGAACTCTCTACCGGGGATATGCTGATGATTGTGAAAAACAACTATTACTGGGTGAAACCGCCCCGGACGACAGGCCCGAAGGCAGGAGCGCCTTCTCTGACCGCTTCTGTCCAGCCGGCAGGCGAGGGAGAGACCACACCCACACTGACCTTCTTGGCCAACGGCGACCGGGCCAAGGTATGGCGGGTGAGGAATGTGCGGGAGCTGTATGGCTTCCGCTTTGCTGACATCACCCTGCAACTGCCCGACTATGATGACTATGAACTGACGGCCACGGCTGTGCTCGACTCGCTCTCCACAGAGGCGCCTGCACTGACCCCCGACCAAAATGAGCGGCTCTTCCAGGCCGTGATGGAGGATTATGCCGACATCCCGCTCAAGGCCAACCGGCTGAAGGCCATGAAGGAAGACCGATTCTTTAATGCGCTGCAAATCAAGTTTGCCTATGCTGTCACCTGCCACAAAGCTCAGGGCGGACAGTGGGCCCATGTGTATGTGGACCAGGGATACATGACCGACGATATGCTTACGCCCGACTATATCCACTGGCTCTATACGGCTTTCACCCGCGCCTCGGAAAAACTCTATCTCGTCAACTGGCCCAAGACGCAGACTGAAGAAATGAAGTGACCGGTAGACCCCTTTTGGGTCTACCGGTCACTTCGCACTGTTGCCGAATGTCTCACATGACACTTTGGCATTTTTTTTGTCCCTGTTTTCTTTTGTTCACATTATCCCCACCCCTTACCGGGTCAGCGAGAACTTCAGACTGAGTCCGAAGTCCTGTGTGGTAGTGGGATAACTGCTGCTGGAGAGCAGAGGCGTGTTGGTCTGGCGGTCGTAATAGGCACTCAGCGTGAGCAGTCGCGACAAGGTATAGTCGGCCATGAATGACATCTTGAAGGCCGAGTTGCCGCTGCTGGCGGCACTTGTCACGGTGGCGATGTCGCGGGTGATGGAGGCCTGCTTGCGGAAGGAGATGTCCAGGCGCAAGTTGAGGTCGTGGTTCACGCCGCCGCGGCTGCTGGTCGTTGTGGTGGCCGTCTGCTTCTTGTTGTTCTGCTGCTTGGCGTTGCGTCCTGTCTGTGCCTTCTTGATTTTGCGGGAAGCGTTGCCGCCAAAGAGGTTGAAGTTGCTGATTTTATAGCCCATTCCAATCACAAAGTCCTTGCTCAGCGCCTCGTTGATTTGCACACTGGTCATGCTGAGGCTCAGCACGCGGGTAGTGCGGTATTCCACCTTGCAGGTGAGATTGTTCTGCAGGGTCACGTCGACACCCAAGAGCGGGGCAAACGACTCGTTGATGCTCACGGTGCTGATGTTGTACATGCTGTTGGGGATGGGATTGCCTGTGGTGGCGTCGGTGATGAAGCCTCGTCCGTCCATATACTCGCGGAAGGTGCTGAACGACGAGTAGCTGCCCACGGCAAACACACTCTTGTAAGCATGGTTGAGGTTGACACTCTTGAAGTGGTCGCGCAGCCAGGGCAGCTTGCCCAGTCCGCTGTAGCGAATGGTCCAGTTGGGCAGCAGACGCTTCAGGGTGGGGAAGATGTCGAGCGACGAGCCTCCGGTGTAAGCCGAGAGGAAGGCCGGGATGAGCACGTCGGCGCTGTACTTGTTGACACCGCCCAGCTCGGGATTGTAGGCGGTGCCGCCCAGGCTGACATTGTTGGCGTCGTGGACACCCTGTGGGTAGAGTGCGCTGGCATACTGGTCCTGAACCCGCTGGCGGAATCCCTCGATTGACTCGCAGAAGCGGCTGAACGACTTGGAGGCATAGCCGTTGTTGGCATTGCCCATTCCTTCGAGCGCGCTCTTCAGGCTGATGGTAGTCATGGTAAACGAGCCACTCTGTGTGGTGGGCATTCCCTCATACATATATTGTATGCTCTTGGCCCGGTTGACGGTGCGGCTGGCGTTGAGGTCAATCTTGAGGTCGCGCAGCGGCTCGAGTGTCATTCTCAGCTGCAGGTCTTCGCGGGTGCTGGTGTTGGCCGGTGTGGCCACACTGTCGCTGCACAGCAGCCATCCGTTGTCGTAAGCCTTTTGCAGGTAGCTGTCGCCCGTGAGTCCGAAGGCGAAGTCGAGGCCCGGCGCCATCACGTTGCCGCCGCGCTGTCCGAAGGCGTCGCCCACGTTGGGCAGGAAGCCAGGCAGGCTCATGGACCGCTCGTTGCGGTAGGTGAGGCTGACGTTGCGCACCATCATCAGGAAGCGTGCTGCCCTGAGGGCCGGGTCGTACCACCACTGCTTGTCGAGCGGCTGTTTGGGCGTGACGCTCAGCTTGATTTGCACGCTGTCACGATTCTTGATGAGAATCTTGTTGTCGTCTATCACCTTGTATTTGAGGGCGTAAGGCTTTCCGTCCTTGGTTTTGGCCGTGACGATGAGCCGCTTGCTCTTCTTGCCGTGGCTCACGGTGACGGTAGTGTCGGTCTTGAGGGTGATTTCCTTTTGGAAGGTGTTCTTGTTCTTGGGCAGTTCTTTTTGTTCTTTCTTGTCGTCCTGCTGTCCCTTCTTGATCAGTTTGTCCTGCAAGGGGTTTTTCTTGAGGTTGCGGTCCGTCAGGTTTTTGCTGAGTGAGGTCTGCCGGCGGTTCAGGTTGTTCTTGTTGGCCGTCTGTTTGGCCTTCTCGTTAGCCTTCTTCAGGAATGGGATATGGTTGTAGAGGGTTTCCATATTCCACGACGAGTTGATGTTGATGTTGCGGCTGTTGCGGATGGTGTTGCCGTAGGAGGTGCCGTCCTCGGTCTCGGTGCCCCGCTCCCAGTAATAGTTGGCGGTGTAGGAGGCGTCGGCGTTAAACCAGTCGAAGATAGGCAGCTTGTTGAGCGGCAGCTGATAAGAGGCTGTGAAGGTCTGCTGGTAGCGGAGCGGTGAGCCGAAGTGCTTGATGCTCTGCCATACGGAGTCCTTCCATGCCCGGTATTGCTCGGGATAGAGATCCTTGTTGACGGGTGTGTATGGCTCCTCTATCTGTGCGTCGGTGCCCGACTCGAAGTTCATGTGGAGATTCTTGGTGAAGTCCCACCGCAGGGAGAACTTGCGGTTCCACAGAAACTGTTCGTTGAAGGTCAGCGGCAGCTTGCTGCCCTCGAGGTTGTCCATGTCGCGCTCCTGCAGTTCGGAGTAGTTGCGGGTCATGTCGCTGCTGAAGGCAATGTTTTGCGGCAAGTAGTTGAAGCCGATGGCTTTGGGGAAGTTGAGCCACTTGCTCTTGCCCTTCAGCTTCTTGAACGGCTCGAAAGTCTTATACACCGGTGTATAGTTGTAGTTAAACGAGCCGCGCCATTGGTCTTCCCTTTCATATACGGTGGTCTCTCCCGACGAGTAGCGGTGGGAGTGGCTGTAGCTGAATGAGAAGTTGGCCGGGTCGTAGGGCATGGGGTGACGCTTGGTCTTGATGCCCACCCTGACGTTGGACAGCGAGAAGTTGGTGCTCGTGGTCTTGGTCACGGCAATCGACTCAATGGAGTCGTGCTCTTGCTGGCTGCCGGTGGCGTCGAGGGCGTCCTTGAGTTCCATGTCGGTGTCGAGCGGGTTATACTTGGGCCGGGTCTCCTCCTTGGTCACCGAGTAGTAGAGCGGGGCCGTCACCTTGGCCTTGTCGGGGAAGAACTTGCCCAGCTCGATGTTGGTAGTCATGCTGTAAGTCTTGTAGTCGTCGGTGGAGCGTTGGGCCAGTCCTTCCTCCAGTCCGCCGAATCCCTCGGTCACCATCTTTCCGGTCAGGTTGACCGTGCCCAGGTCAGACAGTTGCATATTGAGGGCTCCCGAGGCGGCCCATCCTCCCTTGTTGTTGAATTCGAGCAGGCGCAGCTCGTTGACCCACACCTCGCCCGACTTCTGTGCGGCGGCGATATTGCGCACACCGATAATCATGGTTTTCACCTCGCCGAGCGACGGGTTGCCCATGATGGTCATCTTGTTGCCCGGCTTGTCGCTGTCATAGTCGGAGAATTCCCGGGTGTAGGAGGCACTGCCGGCGGCCTTGGCCTTGTTGCGCTTCTTTTTCAGTGCTGTAAAGGCCGACAGGCTGATGTCGAGCATGTTGTCCTGTGGCCATACCTGGAGCTGGTCCTCGGCACTGTAGCGGTTGTACACGCCTTCGGGGGTCAGCTTCAGCGGTATCTCATATTCATAATAGTTGCTCTTATAGTCGCTGCCCAGGCGGATGAATACCGCCAGCTGGTCGTTTTGCAGGTTGGTGGTGTTTTGCTGCATGGCGTTGGCGTGTACAAACATCTGGATGCGCTTGTATTGGCGCAGGTCGAGCGTGGTGTTTTTGTACACCGCCTTGGCCTCGCCGTGCGACAGGTCTTTCACCGTGAGGTTGAGGGCCTGTTCGTTTTGCTGTACCAGCTGTGGCTGCGACGGGTCGGTCACGCGGCTGATGCCTGGCGGCAGCACATAGTTCACGGGCTTCTTGTCACCGTGTTCCTCGATGTTCACGTTGCTGGCCTCGAGCACACCCATGTTGCCCGCTGCGGCGGGGCTCAGGTTCTGGTCGTAGGTGCGCCATTCGCCGCGCACCAGGTCGAGGTTGGCCAGTCGCAGCACGATGGGCTTTTCGAATCCGGTGAGGAACACGCGCATGAAGCGTACCGACGTGAGGTCGTTGATGGAGCCGATGCGCTCGCGGTTTTTGTCGTTGAGCGGGATGCGTATCTTATACCAGTGTACGGTCTCCTTGTGTCCGTTGCGCAGGGTAGGGTTGGTCTCGCGCATATCCACTACATAGTTGTTGCCGATGTTGTTTTCCGAGAGGTCTTCCGGTGATATGCGCACCCGGTACTGGTAGTAGCGTTCATACTCGTTGAGGGTGTAGTCCTGGTTGATGTCCTCCACGTCGGGTGTAGTCTTGTACGATGTGTCATAGCTCTCGCTTCGGTTGTCGGTGTCGGGCGAGTTGCCCTGCGGGTTGTTGATGCGCTTGTAGCGTTCGAGGATGGGTGTCTTCTGGTCGTCGAAGTCCGATCCGCGGAAGTAGTGGTAGTCATCGTTGGCAGGGTCGGCGGTCCAGGCCTGTCGGAGGCTGTCGTTCTGGAGCGTGCCGGCCACGAAGTCGTTGAAGGGCTTGTAGCTCTCAAATTGCCGTTCCTCGTCGTCGGTCAGTCCGTTGAAGCCCACGTCTTGTTTCTCCCGCGAGCCTGCAGTGGTGGCGAAGGCATAAGTCTGGGTGGCCTGTACGGGAATCTTTCCCCACTGGGTGGTGGTGAAGCTGCCCGTGCCGTCTACCGGCATGCCGCTCTCATAGAATTTCTTGCCGTCGCGCAGGATGTCCTCGCTCACCTCACCGAGATCGATATACAGGTCGCCACTGTAAGAAGAGGCGTTGCCGTTCTGGCGTGAATAGATGAAGGGGTCGAGCATCCAGAACTCCAGATACTCGATGTTGGCGGCTTCGAAGTCGTTGGTGTCAAGCTTGCGCATCATGCCGCCCCACTTGGTGGCGGGCGATTTCAGCGAGCCGTCCTCGTTGAAGCTGTTTACGTCGAAGTTGTAGGGTCCGCGCTCGGTTGGGTAGTAAGCCAGGTTGAGGATGGACAGTGTCGAGGTGGCGCCGTTGTAGGTGCTCTGGTCGCGGTTGGGGTACAGCTCGCTGACATACACCTCGCGCACATAGTGGTTGGACAGTTGCTCCAGGTCGCTCTTGATGTGGCCTGGGGTGAGCGAGCTGCTGCGGTAGGTGAAGAGGGGGTCGATGTTGTACCAGGCCAGGCGAGCGCGGTTTTTTCCGCTTTCAAGTGTTGTCTTGTCATCGTGCTCCGGGAACATCGACGGTACGCTCGACAGCACCCAGGCCTTCGGGTCGCTCACGTCGATGCCGTTTTTGGTGTTTTCGAAATCGTCGATATAGGAGGCGTTGTCCTGCGTGCCGCTGGCTTGTCCGGCGATGAGCTGTGCAAACTCGCCGGTGAAGGATATTTGCGACGGCTGGGTGAGGTGGAGCAGGGGTAGCTTGTCGAGCATGTTGGTGAGCCACTGGCTCTCCTTCTTCCAGTTCATGTTGACACCCCACAGCATGTTGTTGAGCGGTTCGGAGCCCATGCTCACCTTCGAGGTAAGCGTCTGTTCGTGCAGGCTCTGGAAGGTACCGCCCAACTGGAACTCCTTGGAGAAGTCATACTCCCAGTTGAGTCCGAACATCGTCTTGCGCTGCATGCCATAGTCGGAGTTGCTTTCCAGGCTTACGTTGACGGCTGTTCCTGCGTCGATGATGCTCTGGTTGAGGATGGTCACCTC
>CALGHW010000391.1 GCA_937916075.1 uncultured Prevotella sp. | reverse complement strand
AACAAGATATGAAGGAATATGGTTCACTCATATATATACAGGAAGGAGGGTGCGTCAGATTCATTTTCTGACGCACCCTCCCTCTTGTTTTTACTTGATATCACCAAGTCGCTTAGAGCAGGTTCATGGTATCGGTAGCAATCATCAGTTCCTCATCGGTCGGTATAACCACAACGGTTACCTTTGAGTCGGGAGTAGAGATGATGGCCTCCTCACCGTGAATGGTGTCATTCTTGGCCTCGTCGAGCTTCACCCCCATCCACTCCATGTCCTTGCACACGGCCGCACGCATGGATGACTGGTTCTCGCCCACACCGGCGGTGAAGACGATGATATCCGCTCCACCCATGGCTGCAGCGTATGCGCCTACATATTTCTTGATGCGGTAATGATACATCTCCAAGGCTAAGATGGCCCGCTTGTCACCCTTCTTGGCCGCAGCGTCAACCTCGCGCATATCGCTCGAAATGCCTGTCACTCCAGCCAGTCCGCTCTTTTTGTTGAGCAGGTTGGAGATACCGTCGGCATCGAGGTTGAGCTTCTTCTCGATGAAAGATACCGCACCACCGTCAATGTCGCCACTGCGGGTACCCATCATCACACCCTCCAGCGGAGTAAGACCCATGGAAGTGTCCATGCACTTGCCATACTTCACGGCTGCCACGCTGCCGCCGTTGCCGATATGACAGGTAATAATCTTCTTCTCCTCCGGCTTTACGCCCAAGAAGTCACACACACGCTGTGACACATAGCGGTGGCTGGTGCCGTGGAAGCCGTAGCGACGGATGCCATACTTCTCATACAGCTCATAGGGAATGGCGTACATATAGGCATAGTCGGGCATGGTCTGGTGGAAGGCGGTGTCGAACACGCCCACCTGAGGCAATCCAGGCATCAGCTCTGACACGGCATGCACACCCTTCAGGTTGGCCGGATTGTGCAACGGAGCCAGGTCGCTCACGTCCTCAAAGGCCTTGAGCACCTCGGGCGTAAGAATCACGCTCTTGTTGAACTTCTCTCCGCCATGCACCATGCGGTGGCCTACGGCGTCGATTTCCTTGAGGTCCTTGATGACACCTATCTCAGGGTCGGTAAGCAGGCTGAAGATAAACTTCACGCCCTCGGTGTGCTCGGGGATGTCGTGCATAATCTGCTTCTTGCTGCCGTCGGCCAGTTTCACCTTGACAAAGGCACCGTCCAGACCTACACGCTCGGCACCGCCGGATGTCATCACCTTCTTGTGGTCCATGTCGTACAGGGCATACTTGATGGATGATGAACCACAGTTTAATACTAAAATCTTCATTTTTCTGTCTATTATCTTTAAGGTTGTTTACTTCTTGGCATCCATAGCCTGGCAAGCGGTGATGGCCACCATCTTGTAGATGTCGTCTACAGAACAGCCACGGCTGAGGTCGTTGACCGGACGGGCGATACCCTGGAGGATAGGACCGAGGGCTACGGCATCACCGAGACGCTGCACGAGCTTGTAGGCGATATTGCCCACCTCGAGACAGGGGAACACGAGCACATTGGCCTTGCCTGCGATGTCGCTGCCGGGAGCCTTCTTTGCGCCTACTGAAGGTACGAGAGCAGCGTCAGCCTGCAGCTCGCCGTCCACCTTCAATGCGGGGTCAAGCTCCTTGGCCAACTTGGTAGCCTCAACCACCTTGTCTACCACCTCATGCTTGGCACTGCCCTTGGTAGAGAAGCTGAGCATGGCCACGCGGGGGTCTGTGAAACCTGCCACCGACTTGGCTGTCTGAGCTGTACAAACGGCAATCTGAGCCAACTGTCCGGCATCGGGCATCGGCGTAACAGCCACGTCGCCCACCACGAGTATGCCATTCTCACCATACTGAGGCTGCTTGGTGATGAGCAGCATGGCGCCGCTCACGCAGCTGATGCCAGGAGCACACTTGATAATCTGGAGGGCAGGACGCAAGGTGTCGCCCGTGGTGCTCAAAGCACCTGAAATCTGTCCGTCGGCACCCTCGGTCTTGATAATCATACAGCCCAAGTAGAGCGGATTCTTCACCAGCTCGCGGGCCTGCTCGATGGTCATGCCCTTCTTCTTGCGAAGCTCGGCCAGCAGGGTGGCATACTCCTCGCTCTTGGGATTGTTCTCCGGGTCGATAAGGGTGGCCTTGTCGATGTTCTTCAAGCCCCACTTCTCGGCCAAGGCGTGAATCTCATCCGGATTACCAATCAAGATCAGGTCGGCCACACCGTCAGCCAGCACCATGTCGGCTGCTTTCAATGTGCGCTCCTCGGTGGCTTCGGGGAGTACAATGCGCTGCTTGTTGCTCTTTGCGCGCTCAATGATTTGTTGTACTAAATCCATAGTTGTTTTTATGATATGTATTTTTGTAACTTCTACTTTGCAAAAGTAAGAAAAATAATCCAAACAATATCTCGACTGACCGTTTTTTTTCAGCTCCTCTCATGCTTAATCAGATTTTTTACATTAATTTTGTAATACGGCTCTGGCGGGTGCGCCCACACTCTTGTCCGGGCTGTGTCCCTCAACTGATTTATGAACAGAAAAAACGACAGATACAACTAACAACTCTATGAAACTACGATTCAACCTGAACTACCACACCGTCTTTGGCGAGGAACTGTGGCTGAACCTGACCGCCCGCAATGGCCAGGCATGCCAACAGGCATACCGCATGACCACGACAGACGGCAGTATATGGACCCTCGAAACAGAAACAGAAACAGAAGCCAATACAGGCGACTGTATCGACTATCATTATTCCGTAATACGCAACGGCAAGTCCGTGCGCCACGAATGGCTTGTGGCGCCCCACCGGCTCTGTCTGAACGTGGACCAAGTGCAGACTTACTCTGTGTATGACTGCTGGACCGACATCCCGGAGGACGCTTATATGTACAGTTCGGCCCTGACCGACTGCATCGCAGCACGCCAGCTTGACTGTCCATCCCAGATGAAGGCCAGCCAAGCCCTCATCCTAAAGGTAAGGGCACCCCAGCTAAGACGTGGCGAACGTCTGGCCCTGACAGGCAGTGGCCCAGCCTTGGGCGGATGGAAGGTGGAAGAAGCCATCGGCATGACCGAAGCACAGCCCAACGAGTGGACTGCTTGTCTGGACGCTGAATCCATGAATGGCAAAGGCTTCGACTACAAATTTATCATCCTCAACGAGGAAGACCCCACGGCAGCCATTTGGGAAGGGGGCGTCAACCGTCATTTCGACATTCCTCAGCAGAGGGACGGTGAAGCCATCGTCTGCGAGTTGCCCGAGGCGCTCTTTCCCATCTATGCCTGGAAGTGTGCGGGAACCGTGGTGCCGGTGTTCTCCCTCAAGTCGGAAGGCAGCTTCGGAGTGGGCGACTTTGGCGACTTGAAGCGCATGATTGACTGGGTAGCCAAGACCCGGCAACGGGCCTTGCAGATTCTGCCCGTCAACGACACTACCATGAGCCACACCTGGACCGACTGCTATCCCTACAAATGTATCAGTATCTATGCCCTACATCCGCAATACACGGATTTCCGACAGCTGCCTCCTTTAAAGGATACCCGGCGAAGAAAGCACTATGAGGAGCTTCGGGAAGCGCTGAACGCCCTGCCGCAGATAGACTATGAGCGCATGAGCAACACCAAGCTGGCTTACCTCCGCGAACTCTACCAACAGGAGGGTGACAAGGTATTGGCGGATGCTGACTTCATCCGGTTTTTTGAACGAAGCCGGGAGTGGCTCGTGCCTTATGCGGCCTTCTGCCTCTACCGTGACCAGTATGGCACGGCTGTCTTCGCCCAGTGGCCTGCCGAGCACCGGAAAATCAGTGCCGACGACTGGCAGCAGATGGGACTGGCTGACGGCAAACGATACCGGGAGGCCGCCTTCTGGTATTTTGTGCAGTATATCCTCGACCGCCAGCTCAAGGCCGTACAGGAGCATGCCCACCGCCAGCGGGTCATTCTGAAGGGCGACATCCCCATCGGTGTCAGCCGCGACAGTGTGGAAGCCTGGACAGAGCCTAACTACTTCAACATGAACGGACAGGCCGGCGCTCCACCCGACGCTTTCTCGGTCAACGGACAAAACTGGGGCTTCCCCACATACAACTGGGACACGATGATGGCCGACGGCTGCCAGTGGTGGATGAAGCGTTTCCGCACCATGGCCGAATACTTCGACGCTTACCGCATCGATCATGTGCTGGGTTTCTTCCGCATCTGGGAGATTCCCGTGGATGCCGTTCACGGACTGCTCGGCCAGTTTGCGCCGGCCCTGGGACTGACTCGCGGGGAGATTGAGGGCTACGGACTGGCTTTTCTGGAAGAACGCTTCACCCAGCCTTATATCACCGACGCTGTGGTAGCACATCTATTCGGAGAGAAACAGGAGTACATCAAGCAACACTACCTGGAACCGGCCGACAAGGGCTTTTACCGCATGAAGGAGGCTTACAACACCCAACGGAAAGTTGAGGCTGCTTTTGCAGACAAAACAACGGAAGAGGATATTCTGATGCGTGACGGTCTCTATACACTCATCAGCGACGTGCTCTTCCTCCACGACCACCGCCATCCGGAGCTCTTCCATCCGAGGGTGGCCGTACAGTCCGAACCCGTATACCAGGCATTGACCGAGCATGACAAAGAGGCTTTCAACCTACTGTATAATGAGTTTTTCTATCACCGCAACAACCAGTTCTGGTATGAAGAAGGCATGAAGAAGTTGCAGCGGCTCACTGAGGCCACCCGCATGCTGGTATGTGCCGAGGATTTGGGCATGGTGCCCGAGTGTGTGCCTTGGGTGATGAACCAGTTGCGCATCCTCACTTTAGAAATACAGACGATGCCTAAAGAGAGCGGGCTCCGGTTTGCCCACCTGTCGCACAACCCCTACCGCTCGGTTTGCACCTTCTCCACCCATGACATGCCTACCTTACGCCAATGGTGGGACGAAGACGCGGAGCAGACGCCGGACTATTTTACCACCCGGCTGCACCACGACGGACAGGCGCCTCATCCGCTGCCGGGATGGCTGGCCAAGGAGGTTGTGGCACGCCAACTGATGTGTCCATCCATGCTCTGCCTGCTGTCCATCCAAGACTGGCTCAGCATCGACGAACAGCTGCGGCTGAAGGATGCCAACGCCGAGCGTATCAACATCCCGGCCAACCCGCACCACTACTGGCGATACCGCATGCACCTGACCATCGAACAGCTGTTGGCCGCCGACCGCCTGAACGAGACCATCGCCACGATGGTCACCGAGAGCGGCCGGAAATAAAAAAAGGTCACAATAGAAACATCAGCACCATCTGCGCTATAATCACACGCATAAACATACAGAGGGGATAAACCGTGGTGTAACTCACCGACGGGGTATCTCCCTGGATGGTGTCGTTGGCATAGGTAAGGGCCATCGGATTGGCCATGCTGCCACAAAGGATGCCACAGATGGTTCCGAAATCAAACTTACGGGTGCGCAGGGCTATCAGGCCCACGACCAATACGGGAACCACAGTGAGCACGAAGCCCAGTCCTACCCATAACAGTCCTTCCGGACGGATGACCGTCTCGAAGAATTGTCCGCCAGACTCCAGGCCGAGGCAGGCTAAGTACATGGACAAGCCCAGCTTGCGGAGCATCAGGTTGGCGCTGCGGGTGGTATAGGTGATGATATGAAACCGGGGGCCGAAGGCTCCCACCAAAATACCCAACACGATGGGACCGCCGGCAATACCCATTCTTACGGGAACCGACATTCCGGGGATATGCAGGGGGATGGCTCCCAGGACCAGTCCCAACACAATGCCGAAATAGATGGCTCCCAAGTTGGGCTCGTTGAGACTCTGCACAGTATTGCCCAGAAAGGCTTCCACATTGTCCAGGTTCTTGGCCTCGCCCACCACCGTGACCCGGTCGCCATATTGGAGACGGAGGTTGTCGGTGGCCAAAAGACACACGTCACCACGTATCACCCGGCTCACGGTCACGCCATACGTGTTGCGCAACTGCAGATGGCCCAGTATTTTGCCGTTCAGGTCGGGGCGGGTGACAACAATCACCCTCGACTCCACCTGGGCGTCAATGGCATTCCAGTCTATCTCCTCCTTGTTCCAGTCCTCGTCACTCTTCTTGCCAAACAGTATCTCCAGGGCCGGTGCCTCCTGCTCGGTGGTCACCACCATCACGCTGTCGTTCAGATGCAGTTCGGTATAGGCCCTCGGCACAATGACCTCACCATTACGCCAGATGCGGGAGATGATAAACTTGAAGTGGCTCTGCTCCTTGACACGCGCCAGCGACAAACCGTCGAGTGCGGGATTGACGATGACAAAGCGGGCTATATAGGTATTGTTCTCATTGGTGTGGCGCGGCTCCAGGTCGGACGGCCGGACGAAGAAACGGCGCATCAACAGCATAGCCAGGATGACGCCCACCACACCGAGCGGATAAGTCACGGCACACCCCAAGGCGGCCCCGTCGCTCGGCAGATGGAAGAGCCGGAGCGTCTGCTGGGCGGCTCCCAAAGCCGGGGTGTTGGTAGTGGCACCACAGAGCACACCCATCATCTCGGGCAGTCCCACCGGCAATACCAGCCAGCAGCCCAACGCCAGCAGCGTGCCCACCAAGACAACGCCCAGCCCCCAGATGTTCAGGCTCAGGCCTTCGTGAAAAAGCGAATTGAAAAAGCCGGGGCCCACATGCAGTCCCAAGGTATAGACAAAGATAACCAGGCCGAAGGTCTCCGCATAACTCAACACTTGTGGGTCTACCGACGCACCGTAATGCCCAGCCACGATACCTACAAAGAACACAAAAGCCACACCTAAGGAGATACCCCACAGACGCAACTTGCCCAACGCCAGTCCCACGGCACAAATCAGCGACAGCACAATTATGGTCTGCATGGCCGAAGGAGTGACAAAGAGACTGTCAATCCACTCTATCATCATTTTGATTCTGATTTCTTTTGCAAGTGCAAAAGTACTACTTTATCCGCATATAGCCGAACAAACGTCTTCTAAATTTCATCTTGCCTCTGCCGGGTCACCCCAATAGGCATGCCAACATGTCGGCCACGGTAGCCACATGGACTGTATGCCCACCGACGGTCACGCTGAATCCACCGTCGGTCACCTCCACAGTGCGGTCGGCGATGTCGGCAGTATCCGGACGGATGCCGTTGCGGCGCAGGGCCTTCTCGGCCATTGCCCGGCGGAAACCGCTGAGCCCCATCATGCGCACAGCCGAGGTCAACTCCTGGTCTACCCGGAAAAGACCCGTAGTCTGGTCAAACAGGATGCCCCTGCCGGCAAAGAAGGCTGGCAAGGTCCCGTCGATGGCCAAGTCTTCGGGCGAACCGATGCAGACGCCACGCTCGCGGTCCATCAGCCATACGGTATCGGCCAGTTGCAGGGCCAGTTCAAGGTCGTGGGTGGAGAGGAAGATGGTCTTGCCCGCCTCACGGCTGATACGATGAAGCAACCGTATCATCTCTATCTTGCTCGGGAAGTCGAGAAAGGCCGTCGGCTCGTCCAGGAAGATGATGGGTGTCTGCTGGGCCAACGCCTTGGCAATCATCACTTTTTGCCGTTCACCGTCGCTGAGGGTATTCACTCGGCGACTGGTCAGATGACTGATGCCCACCTGGCTGATGGCCTCATGGGCCAGTTGGCGGTCGTCGTCCGTACAACCGCCCCAAAAACCGGTATAGGGCGAACGGCCCATCAGCACCATATCAAGCACGGTCATATTGAGCACATCGGGCTTCTCGGTAAGCACCACGCCTATCTCGCGTGCCAACTGTTTGGGCTTGTAGGAACTTATCTCGCAGTCGCCTATCAGGATGCGGCCCGACAGCTTGGGCTGGAAGGCCGACAGGGTGCGCAACAAGGTGGACTTGCCCACGCCATTGGATCCCAACAGGCAGGTCAGTTCGCCCCGACGTATCTCGGCACAGATGTCACGGGCCACGATGTGGTCACCATGCTTGCCCGGATAGCCGATGGTCAGATGGTCCAGGATAACGCTCTCTCTCATCTTTTTTTTGGTTGTCTATCCTAAAGAAATGTTCTCCACCTCCACATGCTCATGGAGGAATATCTGCGCCGACTCGCGGAAGCGGTCGGGATTCTCTGTCGTCAGGTAATGTACCTTGCCGCCCCGTGAGCATTTCCGCTCCATTTCAGGATGCCGTCCGAAGTAGTCCTTCAGGCTCACGGCCACATACTCGCCCTGAGGCACGATACGCACGCCGGGATTGACATATTTCAATATTTTGGGCATCAGCAGCGGATAGTGGGTGCATCCCAAGATGATAGCGTCTATCTGAGGATCTTTCAGCATCAGCTGGTCAATGCGCTTCTTGACGAAATAGTCGGCTCCGGGACTGTCGGCCTCGTTGTATTCCACCAGCGGC
>CALGHW010000390.1 GCA_937916075.1 uncultured Prevotella sp. | reverse complement strand
TTTTATGACAAAAAAGGTGAGTTTATCGACATGAAAGAGGAGATCGAAACCAAGTAAAGAACATCCGTTATCCGTCAGGAAACGACAGACACCAACGTTGAGAGGCGTGGAGACTGCTGGGTTTAAGGGGCAAGGCCTCGTCCAGTGGGCTCCACGCCTCTTCCGTGTATTGCAGTCGGGCCAGCTGGGCTGGATGCTAAAGGCTTTTGTCTTTTTGTCTTGTTTCTTTAAGGGAAAATGTTTACCTTTGCAACAGCTTTTTCCAATCAAAATGGTCTTTTCATACAAATATTCTATACATCTATTTTATACAGCCCTCCTGTTGGTGCTGGCTGTTGTCTTGGCTTCCTGTAAGGAAAAGGGAAACGAGCCCCTTGTGGATGGGAAGGAGAATGAGGCCCGACACCTCTTCTCGCAAGCCCGACAGTCACAAAGCCGGGGCAACTATATGGAGGCCGTGGCCCAGTATGACCGTTGTGTTCGCAGCGTGACCGGTGTGACCGGCCATCCGGACAGTCTGATAATCCTGGCTTCCGACGCCATGGTGCAGATGATGAACGCATACCAGTCGGCCGGAAAGCCCGAGGTGTGTGTGGGCTATTTCCGCCAGATGGCGCAGCGTCCGTCGCCCTTTGTCCGCCGCTATTGTATGCGGGATGTCCATGTGCTGCTGGCCTACGCCCTGTCGCGTACCGACCGGGAGCGTGAGGCTGCGGAGGTGATGGACCGCGCCTTGCGGATGCCGTTGGCGGTGGCCAGTCACGACCGCTTGTTTCGTGATTATGCCTATGCCGCAGTGGTATACTATTGTCTGCCCAATCGGCAGGATGATGCCGCGAAATGTGGGCGAAAGGCCATGGCGGAAGCCCGCCTGTGCCATAACCCGTCGGGGGTCCAGTGGGTGTCGGCACTGCTGGGCGGCCTGTATCGGCGCACCGGTGACATCGACAATGCCATTGATATGTACAATGAGAGCTATACTCTGGCTCATGAGAAGGGTGACACGCTCGGTATGGCCAATGCCCGCAACTGCATGGGCGACCTGCTGCTTTACTGGGACCTGGCTGACTATGCTGAAGACTATACCACACAGGCTGTGGCCATGGCCGACCAGTTGGGGAAGGTCAATCCAATGGTGCTCACCAATATCTATGTCAACCATGCCAAGGTGAAGAGCAATCTCGGCCAGCGCGACTCCGCCTTCATCTATCTCGGCAAGGCCCGACGCTGCTGCGCGTCATTGCCCTACAACAGCGGGCACTCAGACATCGACTTGGAACTGGCCCGCCTGTTGGTGGGCCGCGGGCAGACGGCAGGCGAGGGTGTGCGGCTGCTGGAGACGGTGGCCCGGAAGGCCACGGCTGGTATCCGGGCCAGAGCCTATTACGAGTTGGCCCGGATTTATATAGACCGTCATGACGCTCCCCGTGCCGACCATGCACTGACCGAGATGTATGCCACACTGACCCAAGGCAATTCGCCTGTCATCATCGTGAACGCCTACGAGATGGCCATCCGCTATTATCTGTCGAAAGGCGACAAGGAGAAAGTAAACCTCTTTGTCAAGGCGAAATATGAGTCGGACCAAAACAATGGGTATACCGCCAAGTTGAACAAAATGGCCAATACGGTGGTGAAATTCAAGACACGACAAAAAGAAGACGAGATTCGCCTGTTGGAGGTGGTGGCCGAAAAGAGAGTGCAGGCCATTGTGACCCTGGGCGTGTTCTTGCTGCTGGTGATTGTGGGATTTCTGGTGGTTCAGGGCTATTCACACAAGATGGCGCGGCTGCGCCAGCGCCTGGTGGAAAGCCAGCTGAAAAACCTCTCAGACCAGATAGCCACGCTGACTATCGACAAGGAGAATATGCGTTCCAAACTGGAGACCATGCGCATGGCCGACATGAAGTATGGCAATCTCAGTCCGGAGCTGCTGAAAGAAGACGGTGAGGAGACCTTCCGGTTGCATTTCGGAAAACTCTATCCGCAGTTTATGTCCAACCTCCGCAAGCGTTTCCCCACCGTCAGCCGCCGTGAGGAACTGCTTTGTATGTTGATAGCGCTTGACCAGGACACCAACCAAATAGAGCGTATCCTCTGCGTGGCCCACAACAGTGTCAATGTGGCCCGCTATCGGCTGCGCACCAAGATGGGGCTGAACAAGACCGACAGCCTGGAAGATACGGTCAAGGATATATTAAGACAATCTGATGTGTAAGTGTCTGTATAATAAAGAGTTGATTTTTGTATATTAGTTTGTATATCAACATTTCTTTGCGCTTTGCCAGATTGTGGCTACCTTTGCAAGCGAACAAAAACAAGTCTTGCACCCCATGACAAGAAAAGTATGAAGTCACAAGAAACGTAAGAAGCAAAGCCTCATGTGCAGGATAGTATGAAGAGAGAAGGGGCATAGATATCAAAAAGCCACCCCACGCACCTAAACAAGTGCCGGGGTGGCTTTTATGCATATTCGTTTGCTCATGTCAGAAAAAAGACGTACTTTTGCACCTTGATAAATAAGTCTATAAATTAATTATATACACATATCAAGATGAAAGCATTCGTATTTCCCGGACAGGGAGCACAGTTTGTAGGTATGGGCAAGGACCTGTACGACAACAATCCTTTGGCAAAAGAACTTTTTGAGAAGGCCAATGATATTCTCGGTTACCGCATCACAGACATCATGTTTGCCGGTACCGACGAGGAGTTGAAGCAGACCAAGGTGACCCAGCCTGCCGTATTCCTGCACAGTGTTATCTCGGCTCTCTGCATGGGCGACGACTTCGCTCCCGCCATGGTGGCCGGTCACTCCCTCGGTGAGTTTTCTGCCCTGGTGGCCGCTGGTGCGCTGAGCTTCGAGGATGGCTTGAAGCTGGTTTATGCTCGTGCCATGGCCATGCAGAAGGCTTGCGACATGGCTCCTTCCACAATGGCCGCCATTGTGGGCCTGCCCGACGACAAGATTGAAGAGGTGTGTGCCTCTATCAGCAAGGAAGGCCACGTGGTGGTGCCCGCCAACTACAACTGCCCCGGCCAGCTGGTTATCTCTGGAAATATCGAGGCCATCCAGGAGGCTTGTGAGCAGCTCAAGGCAGCAGGCGCCAAGCGCGCATTGCCGCTGAAGGTGGGCGGCGCTTTCCACTCACCGCTGATGCAGCCTGCCAAGGACGAGCTTCAGGCCGCTATCGAGAAAACCGAGTTCAGCGCACCCAAGTGCCCCGTTTACCAGAATGTGGACGGAAAGCCCCACACCGAGCCTGCCGAGATTAAGCAGAACCTCATCGCCCAGCTGACCAGCAGCGTGCGTTGGACTTCTTGCGTGCAGAACATGATTGCCGACGGTGCTACCGACTTCACCGAGTGTGGACCGGGCAAGGCTCTTCAGGGCATGATTGGCCGTATCGACAAGACGGTGACAGCCCACGGCATCGCTTAATATAGGAAAAACAGATTTTGACCATTCTCCCTTGTCGGCCCGGACAGGGCCTGACAGAGAGAAATAGATAGAGATTGGGCTTCGCCATCTTTTGTCTGTCCATTTCAGGTGGCGGCAGAAGGCGTGGCCCAATCTTTTACATATCTCCGTATATTCTCCGGAGAACATCCCCTTTATCTTTAAATATTTCTATAACAAATGAATATGAAACCCATTATCTATCAGATATTCACACGTCTGTACACCAACCGCAACACCAACCGCATACCCGGCGGAACGCTGGAAGACAACGGTTGTGGCAAACTGGCGGAGATAGACAGCAAGCGGCTCAAGCAAATCAAGAGCCTCGGCATTACCCATGTGTGGTATACCGGTGTTATCCGCCATGCCACACAGACCAACTATACCACCTACGGCATACCGCGCAACCATCCGGCCATCGTGAAAGGCTGTGCCGGATCGCCATATGCCATCACCGACTATTATGACATCGACCCCGACCTGGCCGTAGACATACCCAAGCGCATGAAGGAGTTTGAGCAACTCGTGGAGCGCACTCACCGGGCCGGCATGAAGGTTATCATCGACTTTGTGCCCAACCATGTGGCCCGCCAATACCACTCGGTGCGCAGACCCACGGGTGTGGTCGACCTGGGACAACGGGATGACAAGAAGAAAGCTTTCGACCCGCAGAACAACTTCTACTATTGTCCCGGCGAGAAGTTTGCCCCTCACCTCGACCTCTACCATGGCGAGCCCATTCCTTATGAGGAAGTACCTGCCAAGGCTACAGGCAACGACCATTTCGACGCCTGTCCCGGACAGAACGACTGGTATGAGACGGTCAAGCTGAACTATGGTGTGGACTATTGTGGAGGCCGTACCTGCCACTTCTCCCCCACGCCTGCCACCTGGCGGCAGATGCGCGATATCCTGCTCTTCTGGGCTACCAAAGGCGTCGACGGATTCCGTTGTGACATGGCAGAGATGGTGCCGGCCGAGTTTTGGGGGTGGGCCACGGCACAGGTCAAGCAGAAGCATCCCTACATCATCTTCATCGGCGAGGTGTACAACCCGGCGGAATACCGCAACTACCTGAACAGCGGTTTTGACTATCTCTATGACAAGGTGGGCATGTATGACACCATGCGGGCCGTCACCTGCAACCAGCAGTCGGCCACAGCCATCACGGGGGCCTGGCAGGCCACGGACGATATCAAGGACCATATGCTCTACTTCCTGGAGAACCATGACGAGCAGCGGTTGGCCAGCGACTTCTTTGCCGGCAACGGCCGACGGGGAGTGCCAGCCCTGGTGGCCAGTGTGCTGATGCGTACCAATCCGTTTATGCTCTATGCCGGCGAGGAATACGGCGAGCGGGGCATGGACAGTGAGGGATTCAGCGGGCGTGACGGGCGCACCACCATCTTTGATTATTGGAGCGTCGACACGCTGTGCCGGGCCGATGCCGGCAAGCTGACCCCCGAAGAGCGTCATCTGGCCAGCCTGCATGCCAAGGTCCTCAATATCGCCAATACCGAACCGGCCGTGGCGCAAGGTACCTTCTTCGACCTGATGTATGCCAATCCGGCCTCAGACCACTTCTATCCCTTCTCCAACTATGCCTTCCTGCGTCGTGAGGGCAAGGACCTCCTGTTTGTGGCGGTCAACTTTGGCGGCGCGCCGGCCCAGGTGTCCATCCGTATTCCTGCCCATGCCTTTGACTTCATGAAGATAGCCGAGAAGAAGGTCATGACCACCGATATGTTGACAGGCGCCAAGCAGTCATTCGTGTTGGCCAAGGATGCCAATGTGGAGATGAGCATAGAGGCCTATGGCGCCCGAGTATGGAAGATGACAGTCTAAAAAAACAGCCCAAGATGGAAGACATTATATTGAATGGACACAACAAGGAAGAGTTTCCGCCCGCCCATACGGCAGAGCACTTGCTCAACCAGACGATGGACCGGATGTTCGGGTGCGGGAGGTCGTGTAACGCACACATAGAGCGCAAGAAGAGCAAGATGACCTTCATCCTGGACCACAAGCCCACACGCAAGGAGGAGCAGGAGATAGAGCGGCGCATGAACGAGCTGATAGCCGATGACCTTCCGGTCCGCTTTGAGTATGTTGACCGCGACCACCTGCCCGCCGACGTGAGTACCGACCGCTTGCCGGCAGATGCCTCCGACACCCTCCGGCTGGTGCGTATCGGTGACTATGACGTGTGTCCTTGTATCGGCAAGCATGTGCGCTCCACGTCGCAGATAGGACATTTCGAGATGCTCGGAACCAACTGGGACGAGATGAAACATGCCTTCCGGGTGCGCTTCAAGGTCATTCCATGAGCACTCCCGGCGGATAGACACAAGAAAAAGCGAGGGACTCCTTCAGCACAGGAGTCCCTCGCTTTTTCTTGTGTCGTTTGATGAGCCTTGTCGGCACATGCAGTAAGTCCTACTTGATGCCGGCCTCATGCTGCATCCATTCCACAGAGTGGTCGTTGGTGTCGGGGAATCGCCAGTGTCCGCTGGTGGGAGTCACGTCGAGCACCTTGCGGCTCTTGATTTCGTTGTAGACGGCAAAGGTGGACGTGGGCGAACAAGTGTCGTCATTGTATC
>CALGHW010000389.1 GCA_937916075.1 uncultured Prevotella sp. | reverse complement strand
TACGAGTATAAGGCAAGTCGAATGAGGCGTCAAGTTCTTCGGTGGTCATCGGGGGAAAGGGCGGATTGACCACGGCATACTTGCCATCGACCTCTTGGAGCAGACGCTGGGCATGCATTTTGTTGGATTCTTCCTCGATGTGCCGGAAATTCTCAGCTTCAGCCTTCTTATCGTGCAAACATTCATTATGACTGTGCAGCACGATATCATCCTTGCCGATGCCATCGGGAATGTCCTCTTTCTTTGACAAATACACTGTCTGCCGGATGTCTTTGATGGAGTGTATGTCTTCGCCTTGCGCCAGGCGACGCGCCAGTTCCACGACAGGCTTTTCCCCCATACCGTAGATAATCATGTCGGCACCGCTGTCACACAAAATACACTTGCGCAGCCTATCCTGCCAGTAGTCATAGTGTGTGAGTCGGCGCAGCGACGCCTCGATGCCTCCCAAGATGACAGGTACGTCCGGATAGAGCTGGCGGAGAATTTGGGAGTAGACTATCGTGGGATATTCAGGCCGCAGGTCGTGGCGGCCGTCAGGGCTGTAGGCATCTTCCGACCGCAGCCGCTTATTGGCCGTATACTTATTGACCATGGAGTCCATGCAGCCTGGGGCTATGCCGAAGAACAGCCTGGGGCGTCCCAGCTTTTTGAAGTCACGGAAGTCACCGTGCCAGTCGGGCTGTGGAATGATGGCCACTCGGTAGCCAGCGGCCTCCAGGGTGCGCCCGATGACGGCCGCGCCAAATGAAGGATGGTCCACATACGCGTCTGCGGAGAACAGGATAACGTCTACGTCATCCCATCCCCGCAGTTCGAGTTCTTTCTTGGTGGTAGGCAGAAAATCAGTCAGCTTGTACTCCCTCTTCTGCTCCATCTTTTTCCTTTAAGCTATTTTTCCAGTTGATAAAGAGCACAACGAGCTGCTGCAGTCCGAAGGCCTTCATGTTGGGATGATAAATCACGTCGAGACACAGGTCGAGCAGTGCCTTGTCCTTGCCAGTTTCCGACTCGAGCAACGAGCGGATATTCAGTTTCAGCTTCTCAAGTACAGCCTCGTCGATATATCCGTTGCTGTCAATCAAGTCTCTGAACAGGTTGTACTTGTCAATGGTCTGCAAATGGCTTTCGCTTATGTCTATGCTTCGTGTACCGGAAGCGTTTGATTGGATTTTATACATAAATGTTTTGCGTTTATAAGGTTTATAATATTCATTTTTTATTTGGAAAGGAATTTGAGGATGGCCCGCATGATGACGTTGCGCTTCTGTTGCTCCCGGATGCACTCAAAGGGAAATCCCATGACGAGTGTCTTGTAGTCCTTTCCGTCGTAGGCCACGCCTGCTGTCTCGCCTGTCGCATAGCGGAGGGTGGCAAAGGCTTCGCCTGCCGGTTGCAGGCAGTCGGCAGAGACAGCCGCGTAATGCTGTTCACCGATGGTATGGTAGAATGTCATGCCCGTACCCATGCCGATGATGGAGTCTGCCGTAGCGCGGTAGTTTCCTGTCCAGCTGCATTTCAGCACATCCGCCAGGAATTTCTTTTCTGCCGGCTTGCTCATGTCGCTTCCTATATAGGCGCCACTCACCATCAGGTTACCTCCGCGGTCGGTATAGCTCTGTAATTGGTTTTGCATATTGGTAGACAGCGACTTGTAGAAAGTCAGGCTATGCCCATCGTTACGTTCCAGGCCGAGCAGCAAGTCCACCAGGCGGTAGGCAGACAAATCTACCTTTCCCATTTCGACTGCGTCGCTGGAGGCGCTCACGATGTTATAAGCTCCAGCCGCCTTGATGGCTTCAGCATGTGTTGCCGTATAGTTCATGTCATTGCCGGCGACAAAAGTCCCTGTCAGGTCGTCACAACTCCAGCCCAGTCCGGTCTCATCCTCAATGCCCATTCGGTTGCGGTTGAATGTTACTTGTCGTCCGCACCATCCTGGCGTGGCCCCCAGGGTAACCCCAGGATCTTGGTCCATGTCGAATCCCTGCTCGTTGGCATCATCCCGAATAGCTGGCGATGACAATCGATGGAAGCCATTGACAATCATGACCGTGTTTTGAGCGGCAGGATGATAGAGCGCACACAATTCCTCGGTCGGGAAGCTCTTTCCACCACGGTTGGAGGCGGCCACTTTGAAGCGGTAGAGCACGCCGGGCTCCAGTTTGACGCGCAGAGATGTGGCCGAACGGACATAAGTGCCATTGTCAAATCCCGCTCCGTCCAGACTGGTATAAACGATATAACTCGTGGGGCGTGACGTGCTCTCCTGCGGGTCGTTTACCGGTTCCCAACTCAGCAATACCTCGTCTTTCCCTATAAATTCTATTTTAAATCGATTGGGTGACAGGGGCGTCACGATATAGGGTCGGTCGTGCTGGTCGCAGATATAGCGCAACAGCGTCTTGTAGATGGAGCGGGCCAGGGTGAACTTGAAGTTAGGGTCCTGGCCGTA
>CALGHW010000388.1 GCA_937916075.1 uncultured Prevotella sp. | reverse complement strand
GCACGGGATGTTCACATTGCCCAGTCCGGCCCTGTCGCCATCCTTCAGGCCTTTCACATTCAGCTCAACCGTAGTGACCGACTTCGGGCCCACCACCCGCTGCGTCAATGTATTGCGGGCCCACAGCATCTGTGTAGCGGGCATGGTGTGCAAGCGCAACACTCCTTTTTTCTCCTTGAGGCTCCACATCTTCTCCTCCGGATTATGGTTCCATTGCCATATCCGGTTCATCCGCCCCCCGTCGAAGCTGTCCGAGCGGAGATACGGCGCATGGGGCCGAGCCTCGGTATAGCCCGTATTAGGCTTGAGCCACGTGCGGGGCGACCGGCCCAAATTGCCCGGCAGTCCCACCATGGGCCAGCCGTCCTTCCACGTCATCGGCATGAGGCACACCGTGCGGCCCACACTGTGAAAGTCCTGCATGAGCAAAGCCCACCAGTTGCCGTCGGGGGTCTGGACGATGCCCCCCTGGTGGGCGTTGGTGCAAGCCGTGGCGTTGACATCCGGGGCGGTCACGGCCACAGGGGTCGCCTCCGAGGGCACCCGGGTCTTGTTTTGGCTCATGTATCCGGGATGATAGCCGAAGGTCTCGTCGGCCGTGATAACCCGCGTCTCGTAAGGTCCCCATATACTCTTAGACCGCGAGCAGAGCGTGCGGCCGTTGGGCTTATAGTCGGTGGATATAAGGTAATACATACCGTTTATCTTATACATGTGGTGTCCCTCACCTACGGCATTGCCTTCGGGGATAATCACCTTGGTGGTGGACTCCACGGGTTCGCTCATGTCGGCTTTCAGCTCCGTACATTTCACGTTGCCATAGCCATGAATGGCATACACCTTGCCGTCGTCGTCAAAAAGCACCGAGAGGTCATAGATATGCCCCTTCATGTTGATGTGTTTCCAGGGGCCTTCGGCCTTGTCGGCGACAAACACCTGAAGGCCCTTGCCGTTGACATTGGTATAGACATAAAACTTACCGTTGCTGTACCGGATGCATGGCGCCCACACGCCCTGTCCGTATATCTCCTTTCCGTTTTTCAGCGAGAAGCGGTCGTCACCAAAGTCAAAACGGGGCAGACAGTAGCTGATGTTCTCCCAGTTGACCAGGTCCTTGGAATGGAGGATGACCACACCGGGCACAGTGTGCATCGTGGTGCCGGCCAGATAGTAGTCGTCACCCACGCGGAGTATGTCGGGATCGGAAAACTCATCATAAAACAGCGGATTGGTATAAGTTCCATTGCCGTTGTCGGCTGTCCATGAGGTCTTGGCGTCGGGCAAGGATTGGGCTCGCATGGTCATCGGCAGGCTCAAGTTCATCAGCACCGAGCAGGCCAGTACGTATTTCATTGTGATATGCATAAAGATTGGATAGGTTGAAAATGATAATAGTTCGTATTTTTCGCCAAAATTACACAAAAAAAACGAGCTTGCAAAAAAGACGCACATACTTTTTATGCGTCACTCTTTTGATATGCCCATCGTTTTTCTCTTGACAACAAGACTCTTCCATACACAAGCAATTATCTATCGGGTCACCTGCGAAAGTGTGTGGACATAACATTCTCCCTATGGCAAGATGGAAGTCTGGATTTCCGAAGCTCAGAAAACGGTGTTTTAAGTGATTATCAGGAGCACATTAGCCCTGGAAATGGCCAATTTTAGAGCCAGTCACCAAGGTGGTTGGTACCAGTCACCAAGGTGGCTGGCACCCGTCACCAAGGTGACTGGTATCATTCACCAAGGTGACTGGCTCTAAGATGGCCAACAAGACAGGCTGATCCAGACACTTCTTGGCCATGATTCAGGCGGAGCGTTATCAAGCTGTCTGCTCGTCAGCGGCCACTATTCTTTTTATGGTGCGGTGAGAACTCCACTCGCCGCCTTTTCTACCACAGAGAATGAAAGAATCCACAGCGTCCCTTTCTTTTCCAAAGTATGGGATGCTGGTTGTCCAAGAAGGAACGCCACCGACTTCATGTCCTGACAATCTTTCACCCATGAGTGACAAATCTTCACCTTCTGCCACGCCACAAGGGCCTGATGCGCCTTTGGCACGCCAGTTGCATACCGACATGATGAAAGCCGAAGCCCGTCAGGGTGAGGCAACAACCTAAAGTCCCCGTCCCGGACAGAGCCGCAAGGCAAAGGAAGAGACAGAGATAAAAAACAAAAAAACTGGAGGTAATTCATTATGTTGTTAGTTCGTAGAAATAACTATTCCAATTGGTTGAACAACTTGTTTAACGACACTTTCTTCGACAGCGACTTGATGCCACAGACGCTCACCACGGCTCCTGCCATCAATGTCAAGGAGACTTGCAATGACTACCAGATGGAAATGGCCGTTCCGGGACTGAAAAAGGAATGGGTACGTGTGAACGTCACCAACGACGGCCTGTTGCACGTGGCCATCGAAAACAAGATGGAGCATAAGGAGGAGAAGAAAGATG
>CALGHW010000387.1 GCA_937916075.1 uncultured Prevotella sp. | reverse complement strand
GGCAGTCTCACCGTCATCACGGGACTGTCGGGCTCGGGCAAGTCGTCGCTGGCCTTCGACACCATCTTCGCCGAGGGGCAACGACGCTATATCGAGACTTTCTCGGCCTATGCGCGCAACTTCCTCGGTGGCCTGGAACGGCCCGACGTGGATAAAATCACAGGACTAAGCCCTGTCATCAGCATCGAACAGAAAACCACCAACAAGAACCCTCGCTCCACCGTGGGAACCACCACGGAGATTTATGACTATATGCGACTGCTCTTTGCACGAGCCGGCAAGGCTTACAGCTATGCCACGGGCGAGGAGATGGTGAAATATACCGAAGAGAAAGTGCTTCAGATGATTATGTCGGACTATGCCGGACACAAAATCATGTTGCTGGCCCCACTGGTGCGTAGCCGCAAAGGACACTACCGAGAACTGTTTGAGTCGATGCGCCGCAAGGGATACCTCTATGTAAGGGTGGACGGCGAAGTGAAAGAGATAAGCCGGGGCATGAAAGTGGACCGGTACAAGAACCATGATATCGAGGTGGTGATAGACAAGCTGGCCGTACAGCCCAAGGACGACGAGCGACTGAAGAAGAGTGTCAGTGTGGCTATGAAACAAGGAGACGGCCTGGTGATGGTGCTCGACGCAGATTCCGGTACAGGCAAATATTTCTCCAAGCGGCTAATGTGTCCTACCACGGGCATCTCCTACAGCGACCCGGCCCCCAACAACTTCTCGTTCAACTCGCCACAAGGAGCCTGCCCACGCTGCAAGGGACTGGGATATATCAACGAGATAGACCTGAACAAGGTAATTCCCGACCGCTCACTGAGCATTCATAGAGGCGGTATCGTACCACTGGGGAAGTATAAAAACCAAATGATTTTCTGGCAGATAGATGCCATCCTCCACAAGTATGACTGCGACATCAAGACCCCTGTCGAGGACATCCCTGACGAGGCGCTCAGCGAGATACTCTACGGCTCGCTTGAAGATGTACGCATCGACAAGAGCCTGGTGCACACATCGAGCGACTATTTTACCACGTTTGACGGTGTGGTGAAATACCTAAAAAGCGTCATGGAAAATGATGACTCTGCCAGCGGCCAAAAGTGGGCCGACCAGTTCTTAGCTGTATGCGAATGTCCTGAATGTCACGGACAGCGACTCAAGAAAGAGGCCCTGTCGTACAAGATATGGGACAAGAACATCGCCCAACTGGCATCAATGGACATCAGCGAGCTGCGGCTGTGGCTCGACGAGGCTGAAAACCACCTGAATGCGCAACAGAAGACAATAGCCGAGGAAATATTGAAAGAAATACGCACCCGACTGGACTTCCTCCTCGAAGTAGGACTGGACTATCTTTGCCTCAACCGGCAGTCGGCCACACTATCGGGCGGTGAGAGCCAGCGCATACGTCTGGCCACACAGATAGGCTCACAGCTGGTCAACGTGCTCTATATCCTCGACGAGCCGAGCATCGGTCTACACCAGCGTGACAATGAGCGTCTTATCCGTTCGCTCAAAGAACTGCGCGACCTGGGTAATACAGTTATCGTGGTGGAGCACGACAAGGACATGATGCTGGCCGCTGACTATATTGTGGACATCGGACCGAAGGCCGGGCGCAAAGGAGGCGAAGTGGTCTTCCAGGGTACACCACAAGAGATGCTGAAGCACCATACCATCACAAGCCAATACCTTAACGGTGAACTGGAAATAGCCATCCCCAAAATGCGAAGGCCGGGCAACGGCAAGAGCATCTGGATCCGAGGTGCACGGGGCAACAACTTGAAAGGAGTAGACGTGGAGTTTCCCCTGGGCAAGCTCATCGTGGTGACAGGCGTGAGCGGTTCAGGCAAGTCAACACTCATCAACGAGACACTACAGCCCATCTTGAGCCAACATTTCTATCGCTCACTCAAAAAGCCGATGCCCTATGACTCTGTAGAGGGCCTGGAGAATATCGACAAGGTGGTGTGCGTGGACCAAAGTCCCCTGGGCCGGACACCACGCAGCAACCCAGCCACCTACACAGGCGTGTTCAGCGACATACGCTCGCTCTTCGTCAGTCTACCCGAAGCAAAAATCAGAGGCTATAAGCCAGGACGGTTCTCCTTCAATGTAAAGGGAGGACGGTGTGAGGCTTGTGGCGGCAATGGCTACAAGACGATAGAGATGAACTTTCTGCCCGACGTGATGGTGCCTTGTGAAGTGTGTCATGGCAAGCGCTACAACCGCGAGACGCTCGAAGTGAGATATAAAGGAAAGAGTATTGCCGATGTGCTCGACATGACCATCAATCAGGCTGTGGATTTCTTTGAGAATGTGCCTGACATCTTGCGGAAAATCAAAACCATACAGGATGTGGGACTGGGCTATATCCGCTTGGGCCAGCCCTCTACCACCCTTTCGGGCGGCGAGAGCCAGCGGGTCAAACTGGCCACCGAACTGAGCAAGAAGGACACCGGAAAGACGCTCTATATCCTCGACGAACCGACCACAGGACTGCATTTCGAAGACATACGCATCCTGATGGATGTCATCCAGAAGCTGGTGGACCGCGGCAACACGGTGGTCATCATCGAGCACAATCTGGATGTCATCAAGTTGGCCGACTATATCATCGACATGGGACCGGAAGGCGGACGGGGCGGCGGACGCCTGCTGGCCGCCGGAACGCCTGAAGAGGTGGCCCAAAGCACA